>NZ_JAYGIA010000033.1:0-18335 GCF_034931165.1 Synechococcus sp. BA-124 BA4
CGACATCGCCCGGTCACAGGGAACTTTTCAGCCATTGGCTTACCTTCTGGAAATAGCCGCCGGTTCCGGTTGCCCGACCGGCGGAATAATTGGCAGCAAACGTCTGGCTTCCCGCATGTTCGCGTGAAGCGATACGAACGCGCTGCGGGTAGATCAACAGCCCGCAGGCCGCCGCGAAGGCCGGGCCCGTGGCCGCTTCGGGCAGGCCCGAAACACCGATCGGGCGACCAAGACGCACATTGCGTGAAAGAATGCGCCGCGAAAGCTCGGCAAGGCCGCTCATCTGGCTTCCACCGCCGGTAACCACCAGCCGCTTGGCGGCAAGCCCGGCAAAACCTGAAGCGCTCAACCGGTCGCGGGTCAGTTCCAGTATCTCTTCAAGCCGCGGCCTGATGATCCGCGTCAGCGCGCCACGCGGCACCTGCTGGCCGCCCTCATGGCCCTCGTCGGAAACTGGTGGGATCGTAAGCATATCACGATCATCGGCCGGGCTTGGCAGGGACGATCCATGCAGCGTCTTCAGCCTTTCAGCCTCATCAATGCGGGTGGAAAGGCCACGTGCCAGATCCATGGTGATGTGATGGCCGCCCAGCGGCACGACATCGGCATGCACGAACTCGCCATCATAGAAGACACCAATCGAGGTAGTGCCCGCGCCGATGTCCAGGCACACCGTGCCCAGATCCATCTCGTCATCCACCAGCACGCTCAGACCACTGGCATGAGCCGCCGTGACATAGCCTTCCACTTCCAGATGGGCAGCATTGATCGCCTGTTCCAAATTGCGCAGCGGGCCGATATCGGCGGTTACAACATGCATGTCCACGCCAAGCTGCGCGCCAAACATGCCGCGCGGATCGGCGATACCGCGATCACCATCCAGCGCGAAGCCGATGGGCATCGAATGCAGGATCGAGCGGGCAGGCGCGATGGCGTGTTCGCTGCCAGCTTTCAACACACGCGCAATGTCGCGCTCGCTGACCGCGTGGCCCGCCAAAGCGACGCTTGCCGCCAGTACATCCGATCCGATGCGCCCGGCGGTCAGCGACACGATGATCGTGTCCAACGTCAGATTGGCCATGCGCTCGGCCTGGTGAACCGCATGGCGAATGCCCTGCTCGGCACGCTCCAGATCGATCACATAGCCCGATTTGATGCCATGCGAGCGATGGTGGCCAAAACCCAGCACCTCCACCCCATGGGTACGATAGCGCTGGCCATAGCTGTGATCTTCAGGCTTCAGGCGCGCAATTATACAGGTAGTTTTTGCCGTGCCCACATCCAGTATGGAAACGACCACCGACTTGCGCTGCGGCAGTGGGTTGGGTCCATAGAAGTCATGGGGGCGTTTCTGGCCGTTACGCGCCATCAGGCGCCTCCCCGGGGCTGAACTGGATTGCAAACTGTCTCCATTGATACGTTTTATGGGGAGGGCCTGTTGAGGCAGCGACGCTCCCTCTAGCAAGGAAGGAGACACAGCTGTCAGGACAAGGACGCCATGGACCTGGGCCACGCCAGCACCGAAGGCTCGACGGATCGTGGAGCCTGTACCCGCAGCGGCGGCAGGCCCAGGGCTCCGCTCCCGGCCAGTTTCGCCGAACTCAAGCAGCAGCAGCTGGTCTTCACCCTGGTCCGTCAGTTGGCCGAAGCCATGTTCGTGCGTGCCGATCGGGAGCTCAGCCGTCGGCTCTGGCAGGAAGTGGCGGTGCTGGAGATCGATCCTGACCGCATCACCGCCCTGCTCTACGGCGGTCAGTCCTGCGACGACCGCGAGGGCCTGATGGCCCTGGATGCGAGCTGGACCGAGCAGGTTCATCCTGCCGCCGAGCCACGCCGTGGCTTCCGCTGGGGCTGGGGTGGCGGTGCACCCCGCCGCGGTGTGATCAGCTCACGTCCGTCCGCGGGCGGGCGCCGTAGTGCTCCACCAGCAACGCCTCCAGCACGTCGGGGAGCTGGCTGAGGGGCACCCCCTTGTCGTGCAGCGCCGCCAGTTTCGGGTTGGCGTCCATGGCACCACCCAGGAAGATCTTGGCGGCTTCCACCATCTGTCCGTCCACCCGGGTCTTGGCGCCCATCAGGCCGATCTGGCCCATGTAGGGCTGGCCGCAGGCGTTGGGGCAGCCGGTCCAGTGGGTGCGCACGCCATGGGGCAGCTCCAGGCGCCGCTCCAGTTCATCGACCACCGCCTGCGCCGTGCTCTTGGTCGGAATGAGAGCAAAGCTGCAATAGCGGTTGCCGGTGCAGCTCACCGCTTCGGCCTGCAGGGGTCCAGGGGTCACCTGGAAGTGCTCCAGCAGCGGTTCCACCAGCAGGGCATCGAGCCTGCCCTCGGGCACATTGGCGATCAGCGCGTTCTGGCTTTCGCTCAGCCGCAGTTCGCCGCTGCCGTACTCCCTGGCCAGACGGGCGAGTTCCACCATGCTGGCCGCCTCCAGCCGGCCCATCGGCACGTGCAGGCCGACCCAGTGCAGACCCTTCTGCTTCTGAGCGTGGACGCCGCAGATGTCGCGCGGGGCCTGGGACACCAGGTGGGAGCCGTCGTGGGCGGGGGTGGCGGCGGCTTCCTCCACTCCCACGAATTCGGCGAAGGTGTCCAGCACCTGGGAGCGGTAGTCCTCGAGGCCCAGGGCGTCGATGAGATACATCAACCGGGTCTTGTTGCGGTTCTCGCGGTTGCCTTCCCGCTCGTAGTGGCGCAGCACCGCCAGGCTGAAGGCAGGCAACTGATCGCCCCGCAGCCAGAGACCCAGGGGAATGGCCAGTTCGTTGCGCTGGGCGGAGAAGAAACCGCCCACCATGACCGTGAAGCCCAGCTCACCGTTGTGATGGGCCGGCAGGAAGGCCAGATCGTTGTGCAGCAGAAAGCTGTCGGGAGCTCCACCCACGGCCACATTGAATTTGCGGGGCAGGTTGCGCGGGCCTTCGGGCCCCAGCAGCGCCTCCTGGATCGCATCCACCAGGGGCCGGGTGTCGAGGAATTCCTCGGGGTCGAGGCCGGCGAGCGGATTCCCCGTGACGTTGCGGGGGTTGTCGTGCCCCGACTGACGGCTGGTGAGCCCGACGGAGGCGAGCGCCCGCATCAGGGGGGCCATGTCTTCCAGCAGCAGGCCCCGCAACTGGATGTTCTGGCGGGTGGTGATGTCGGCACTGCCGTGTTCACCGCAGCGATCGACCACATCGGCAAGTACCTCCAGCTGCTCCGAGCTGATCACACCGTTGGGCAGCCGCAACCGCACCATGAAGCGCCCGGGGGTGACGGGCCGGAAGAAGATGCCCAGCCATTTGAGGTGGATGGTGAGGGTGGCCTCATCGAGGGAGTCCCAGCCCTGGGCACCGAGATCCTCCAGTCTGGGCTCCAGATCCAGACCGCAGGCCTCGGCTTTCGCCTTCTCCACCTTGTTGAGTTTCTGGCTGGAGCCAGCCGGGGCTGCAGGCAGATCTGAGGAGGGAGAAGACGTGGTCACGATTGCATCCAAACCATCTGAGTCTGACCCTTTAGCCTCTCAGCAAGCGCCTCCATCCCCTGTTGCAAGCATTACCAAACATGGTTCCCGGGGGGATCGCGGGGGAGGTGTCCAGGCGTCCGTTGATGGCACCGGAAGCGATCCGCTTCCGGGAGCTTCTCGCCAAGGTGGGCAGCGGAGAGTACACCAGCACCGGCCTGAACCGCGGCGAAGCCCGCGAGGCCATGGACCTGATGCTGCAGGGGCTGGTGGGTGATGCCCAGCTGGGGGCTTTCCTCATCGCCCACCGCATCCGCCGGCCCGCCGCGATCGAGCTCACCGGGATGCTCGACAGTTACCGCAGCCACGGCCCGGTCCTGCGGACCCCCGGACGACGACCCCTCTGTTTCGGTGTTCCCTACGACGGCCGCAGCCGCACGGCGCCGCTCCTGCCGTTGCTGGCGCTGGTGCTGGCCTCCGCGGACCAGCCGGTGGTGCTGCACGGTGGCGATCCGATGCCGGTCAAGTACGGCGTGACCCTGGCGGAGCTGTTCTCCGTCCTCGGGCTCAACTGGCGGGGCCTCAGCCTGGCCGAGGTGCAGCAGCGACTGGATCGCCATGGTCTGGCCCTCACCCACCAGGCCGATCACTTCCCGGAGGCCCAGAGGCTTCTTCCCGTGCGGGACGCCATCGGTAAACGGCCGCCGGTCGCGAGCCTCGAGCTGCTCTGGACGCCCCATCAGGGGGACCACCTGCTGGTGAGCGGCTTCGTGCATCCCCCCACCGAGAGCCGGGCCTGGGAGGCCCTGGGCCACGCCGGTGAGGCGGATGTCTTCACCGTCAAGGGCCTGGAGGGTTCCACTGATCTGCCCACCACCCGGGCCGGCATCACCGCCCGGCTTCGCCATGGGGGGATGACCCGGATCCTTCTCCACCCCCGCGACCACGGCATCACGGCCCAGGAAGTGGCCTGGCAGAGCCTGGACGTGTGGCGTGACCAGGCCCTGGCCGCCCTGGTGGGGGTGGGCCCCCTGGCGGACGCGCTGCTCTGGAATCTGGGCGTCTACTGGTGGCAGGCCGGCCACAGCGACAGTCTGGAAGCCGGCCTGGTGCAGGCGCGGGCGCTGCTGGCGGCCCGCAGTGGTGAGCGGCTGCGACGGGAGCTTGCCGAATGAGCCTGCACAACCGCTGCTTCGCCTTCGAGGCCGATTTCGTGGATGATCTCCGCTGCCTGCCGATGGCGGTGCGCCGCAAGCTCGATCTGGCCGGTGTGAAACTGCGGCTGAGCCACTGGCATGCCCTCACGGCGGACGAGCGGGCGGAGTTGCTGGCCTGGCCGGATCACCCTGGGGCCATCGAAGAGCTGCGGCTCTGGCTGGAGCGGCGGACCGTCGGCCTTGCCGACGGTCCCGCCCGCGCGATCGATCCCGCCGCCGGCCTCGACTGGCAGCAGCGTGAAACCGTGCCGGAGCGGCTGCGAACGGCCTGCGCGCAGCTCGGCGCCGTGGTGGAACCCCGCCAATGGCAGTCCCTCGATGAGCTGCAGCGCTTCGCGCTGGTCAAGCTCAGCCATCCCGGCCACGAACATCGCAATCTCCCCCGTGCTCTGAAGGAGTTCGGCCTTTAAGGCCCGAGAATCCTCACCACCCTGCAGTTGGTAGCAATGAACACGCTGGAGGGGTAGCCATTCGTGATCTTGTAAGTGTCGTTGGTCAGCTTGTGCGCCAACCACATCCCCGGTTCGGTGCGCTTGATTGCGGAGCCCGTCCGGATTGCGATTTTTTCGCAGCCCGACACATTCACCAACCGTTCCAGGCTCCATGTCCAATCTTTCGCGCCGCAGATTTCTGATCACCGCTGCCGGCACGGCCGCCGGCGCTGTCTGGTTGAGTGCCTGCGGTGGCAAGAAGGCCGCCACCACCACCGCCCCGGCTGGCGCCGGAGCCAGCGACACCGAAGTGAAGGGGGCCACCCTCGGCTTCATTGCCCTCACGGACGCCTCTCCGCTGATCATCGCCAAGGAAAAGGGCTTCTTCGCCAAGCACGGCATGCCCGACGTGAAGGTGGTGAAGCAGACCTCCTGGGCCGCCACCCGCGACAACCTCGAGCTGGGAGCCGACCGAGGTGGCATCGATGGAGCCCATATCCTCACGCCGATGCCCTACCTGCTCACGGCGGGGACCATCACCAAGACCAGCAAGCCGCTGCCGATGTATATCCTGGCCCGGCTCAATGTGAACGGCCAGGGTCTCTCCCTCTCCAATGAATTCCTGAAGGAAAAGGTCACCCTTCAAAGTCCCAAGATCAAGGAGATCGCCGACCGTAAGAAGGCCGAAGGCAAGCTGCTCAAGGCGGCCATGACCTTCCCCGGCGGTACCCACGACCTCTGGATGCGCTACTGGCTTTCCGCCAACGGTGTCAACCCGGTCTCGGAAGCGGATCTGGTGGTTGTGCCCCCGGCCCAGATGGTGGCCAACCTTCAGACCGGCACCATGGACACCTTCTGCGTGGGTGAACCCTGGAACCAGCGCACCGTCAACAAGAAGATCGGCTACACCGGGGCGATCACCGGTGAACTCTGGAAGGATCACCCCGAGAAGGCCTTCTCGATGCGCGCCGACTGGGTCGACAAGAACCCCAAGGCAACCAAGGCCATGCTGATGGCGGTTCAGGAAGCTCAGATGTGGTGTCAGGATCCTGCCAACCTTCAGGAACTCTGCGAGATCACGTCGAAGGACAAGTACTTCAAGTGCAATGTGGAGGACATCAAGCCGCGTCTGGCTGGCACGTTCGACTTCGGTGATGGACGCAGTGTCACTGATTCTCCGCTGAGGATGCACTTCTGGAAGGAGACCGATTCCCATTCCTTCCCCTACAAGAGCCACGATCTCTGGTTCCTCACCGAAGACATTCGCTGGGGCTACCTCCCTCAGACCACGGATACCAAGGGCCTGATCGACAAGGTCAACCGCTCCGACCTCTGGAAGGAAGCCGCCATCGCCATCGGCCAGGAGAAGGCGATCCCGGCCTCCGATTCCCGGGGCAAGGAAACGTTCTTTGACGGTGTGGTCTTCGATCCCGAAAATCCCAAGGCTTACCTCGACTCGCTCAAATTCAAGGCCCTGGCCTGACCTGATCGGGATCCGGCCCGACTCACCAACGCCGATTCATGACTCTCACTGCTCCCCTCGACCGGCGGCGCCCCCGCCCGTTCAGTTCCGCCATTCTCAAAGGAGTGGTTCCCTATGTGATCTGCATCGGGGCCTTTCTGGTCAGCTGGCAGTTGCTCTCAGGGATTCTTGGAGCGGCCCGGCTGCCAGGACCCATTCAGGTGGTGGTGGACACCTGGGATCCCTACATCAGCGATCCCTTCTTTGACAACGGGGGGACCAGCAAGGGCCTGGGTTGGCAGATTCTGATTTCGCTGCAGCGGGTGGCGATCGGCTACGGGCTCTCGGGCATCGTCGGCATCGCCATCGGGGGCCTTCTTGGCCTCAACCGCTTCATCGGCAAAGGATTTGACCCGGTGATTCAGGTGCTGCGCACGGTGCCACCTCTGGCCTGGTTCCCGATTGCCCTGATGGTGTTCCAGGACGCCAACACATCGGCTGTCTTCGTGATCTTTATCACTTCAATCTGGCCTGTGATCATCAACACGGCCGTGGGCATCCGCCAGATCCCCCAGGATTACACCAATGTGGCCAGGGTGTTGCGCCTGCGCAAGCGCTCCTACATCCGGGAGATCGTGATCCCAGCCACAGTTCCCTATGTGTTCACCGGCCTGCGCATTGCCGTGGGTCTGGCCTGGCTGGCAATCGTGGCGGCGGAAATGCTCAAAGCCGATGGTGGAATAGGCTATTTCATCTGGGATGCCTACAACGCTGGCGGAGACACCAGTGCCAGTCAGATTATTCTCGCGATTGTCTATGTCGGAATTGTGGGGCTGGCACTTGACCGCCTTGTGGCCTTCGCGGGCTCGAAGGTGAGTGGAGGACACTGACCATGCCTGCTCTGTTCACCGTTGACAACGTCACCCACACCTTCCCCCTCAAGGATGGTGGCACCTACGTCGCTCTGAAGGATATTTTTCTGAACGTGGCGGAAGGGGAATTCCTCTCCCTGGTGGGTCACTCCGGTTGCGGCAAATCAACTCTGCTCAATCTGCTGGCCGGCCTCACGCAAGCCAGTGAGGGCGGAATCCTCATGAACGGTCGGGAAGTCACTGAGCCAGGGCCAGACCGGATGGTGGTGTTTCAGAACTACTCACTTCTCCCCTGGAAGTCTGTCCGCCAGAACATTGCGCTCGCTGTCGACAATGTGATGCGTGGTTCATCCAGGGAGGAGCGCGAAGCCATCATTGATTACAACATCAAGCTGGTGGGGCTGACGGCTGCTGCCGATAAATTTCCCCATGAAATCTCGGGAGGAATGAAGCAGCGGGTGGCGATCGCCCGGGCTCTGGCTCTGCGCCCCAAGCTGTTGCTGCTGGATGAACCCTTCGGTGCGCTTGATGCCCTCACCCGCGGCAATCTCCAGGAGCAGTTGATGCGCATCTGCGAGGAGGCCCAGGTCACCACCGTGATGGTCACCCACGATGTGGATGAAGCCCTGCTGCTCTCCGATCGGGTGGTGCTGATGACCAATGGGCCGGAGGCCTACATCGGTCAGATTCTTGAAGTTCCCCTGGCCCGTCCCCGCACCCATCTTTCGGTCGTGAAGGACCCTGGCTACTACAGCCTGCGCGGCGAGGTGGTCCAGTTTCTCACCCAGCAGAAAGAGGCCCGTAAGCAGCGGCTGAATCCTTCAAGCGCCATTGCGGCCAACGGCCTCGAGAAGGTGAACCTCAGCCTCGGGTTCATCCCTCTCACCGACTGCGCGCCTCTGGTGGTGGCCAGTGAGAAGGGATTCTTCGCCAGGTACGGCCTGGAGCAGGTCAGCCTCAGACGTGAGACCAACTGGAAAACCCTGGAAGCCGACCTCCGCCAGGGGGTGATCGATGGTGCTCAGGTTGTGGCCGGGATGCCCCTGGCCATCACCCTGGGCGCCCAGGGCAAGCCGCCCCTGGCCATGGTCACGGCGCTCACCCTCACCCGCAACGGCAACGCCGTCACCCTGCACCGACGGTTCCACGACGCCGGCGTGCGCACCCTCGCCGATTTCAAGGCCTGGATCAGCGCTCATCCCGAGCGCAAGCCGGTGCTGGCGATGGTGCACCCAGCTTCGATGCACAACCTGATCCTGCGGGCCTGGCTGGCGTCGGCCGGCATCGATCCCGACCGTGACGTCAGTCTGATCGTGATCCCGCCGCCTCAGATGGTGGCCACCCTCAAGGCGGGCACCATCGATGGGTTCTGTGTCGGGGAGCCCTGGAACACCCGGGCTGTCCAGCAGCAGCTGGGAACGGTGATCGCCACCGACAACGACCTCTGGCCCGGACACTGCGAAAAGGTGCTTGGGGTTCGCGAGGACTGGGCCGCCGCCCATCCCCGCACCCACCTGGCCCTGATCAAGGCGCTGCTGGAGGCCTGCCGCTACTGCCAGGACCCCGCCAATCGCTCCGAAGTGGCCGAACTGCTCGCCCGCCGGGACTACGTGGGCACCGAGCTGGAGACGATCCGCCCCGGGTTGGTGGACCCCTATGACCGCGGTACCGGGGCTCCGGAGCTGATCCAGGACTTCAACCAGTTCCACGGTGCCCAGGTCAATGCCCCCCAGACCCGCGATGGGCTCTGGATCCTCACCCAGCTGGCCCGCTGGGGGATCACCGCCTTCCCCGAGAACTGGAGCGAGGTGCTCGATCGCGTGCAGCGCCCCGATCTCTTCGCCCAGGCCAGCGCCGATCTGGCCCCTGAGCCGAGCGCCAACGGCCACCGGCTGCTGCCCGTGCCGCTGTTCGAGAACCAACCTCTGGATCCCGGGGATCCGATGGCTTATCTCAAGCGACTGGAGACTTCGAGGGCCATCCGCTACGAGACGATTTCGCTGCCCGAGCGACCCTCCACCCTCGAGCCGGCTGCGCCGCTTCGCTGAGACACCCCTCCTTCCTACCGATGCAGACCCTACCGACCACGACCACCGCAGCCACCACCCAGGGATCGGAGCCGTTTCTGGTGATCGATGGGGTCTCGAAGGTGTACCCCACCCCCAATGGCCCCTACACCGTTCTCGATGATGTTCACCTCGAAGTTCGCGAAGGTGAGTTCATCTGTGTGATCGGTCACTCCGGTTGCGGTAAGTCCACTCTTCTCGACATGGTCTCCGGCTTCCGCAAGCCCACCACCGGCCAGGTGCGGCTGGAATCCAAGCCGATCGAGGAGCCCGGCCCTGATCGCATGGTGGTGTTCCAGAACTACTGCCTGCTGCCCTGGCTGTCGGCCTACGACAACATCGCCCTGGCGGTCAACAACGTGTTCCCCGAGCTCAGGCGCAACGGCGAGTCCCGGGCCCTGGTGGACAAACACCTGGCCATGGTGGGCCTCACCGAGGCTGCTGCCAAGAAACCCGGCAGCCTCTCCGGCGGCATGAAGCAGCGGGTGTCGATCGCCAGGGCTCTGGCCCTGCAACCCAAGGTGCTGGTGCTCGATGAACCTTTCGGGGCTCTCGATCCGATCACCCGGGAGGAGCTCCAGGAGGAGCTGCTCAAGATCTGGTCGGAGCACAGGATCACGGTATTGATGATCACCCACGACATCGATGAGGCCCTGTTTCTGGCCGACCGGGTGGTGATGATGACCAACGGACCGGCAGCGAAGATCGGCGAAATCCTTGACCTCCCCTTCCCGCAGCCCCGCGATCGTGCCCGGCTGATGGAACTTCCGGAATATTTCGACTACCGCAACAGAGCCCTCGATTTTCTCTACCGCCGTTTCGCCCACGACGACACGTGAGGACCGCACTTCCCGTCCAGCCGTCCTTCTGTCAGCTGTCGATGGCAGTTGGCCAGACCCTCCTGCTGGATGGCGGTCATGCTGCCGCCACCTCCCCGATGCGCATCCTCTCCGGCATCCTGAGGGTGTTTCTGCTGGCCTCCGCGGGCCAGGAGATCACGATCGGTTTCCTGCAGCCGGGTGATGTCTGTGATGCCCTGGCCCTTCGCCGTGACTGGGTGGGCCTCGAAGCCCTCTCCCAGGTGCAGGTCGAGCGGGTGGAGCGCACGGAAGCCGTGGGCGATCTCACCGATCTCAGCACCTGGACCCTGGAGCTGCTGATGATCCGTCACCACCCGGACACCGAAAGGCGACTGAGGGCGCTGCTGGCCCTGCTGGTGGAGCGGCTGGGACGGCGCAATGGCCTCTGGTACGAGCTGCCGATCCGAATCACCCATGAGCGGCTGGCCGAGTTGATCGGCAACACGCGCGTCACAGTCACCAAGATGTTCTCGCGCCTGCGCCAGTCGGGCTTGGTCGAAGACCCTCCCGGCGGCAGTGGCCCCCTGGTGCTGCGGCTCTCCCCCGAACTGGTGGAGGCGATGCTGCCGATCGGCTGAGTGCTGGGGGGCCTAGGCCCGCTCCAGGCGCACGGCGGCTGCCTTGAGTTCCGGTTGCTTCGAGACCGGGCAGCCCAGGGCATGCATCAGCCGGTTGGCTTCACAGGCCTGCTCCTGGGCGGCCCCCCAGTGCATCGGCAGAAACACCGTGCCCGGACGGATCCGATCGGTGATCTGCACCTTCACACTGACGGCGCCCCGGCGGGAGCTCACCCGGGCCAGAGCACCCTCATCGAGGTTGCAGCGTTCGGCGTCCTCTGGGTGGATCTCCAGCAGGGGCTCCGGGTGGCTGCGGCGCACCCGCTCCACATGGATGGTGCGGGTCATGGTGTGCCAGTGGCCGAGGTACCGCCCCACCGTCAGCACCAGGGGGAAGTTGGCATCCGGTGGCTCCCCCAGCCCCAGGGGTTGCTGGGCCACCAGGCGGGCCTTGCCGTTGGCGGTGGGGTAGATGGCCTGAGTGTGGAGCCGTGGCTGGCCGTGCCCCGCAGCCGTGCCGGAGGGGAAGGGCCATTGCTGGGGTCCGTGCTCGGCCAGCAGGCCGTGGCTGAGCCCGCTGTGGTCGCAGATCCGCCCGGAGGTGATCGCCGCGAACTCGGCGTAGACCTCAGCTGGGGAGCCGTAGCTGAACTGCTCGACAAAGCCCAGCCGCCGGCCCACCTCCGCGAAGATGGACCAGTCGGGGCGGGCCTCACCGGGGGGCTGGCGGAAGGCCTGTGACAAGGTGACCCGGCGCTCCGAGTTGGTCATCACCCCCTCCTTTTCACTCCATTGGGCGGCCGGCAGCACCAGGTGGGCCACCGCTTCGGTTTCAGTGCCCGCGTACGCCTCGTTCAGCACCACCAGGGGGCAGCGGGCCACGGCCTGGCGCACCCGATCCAGCCAGGGCAGGCTCACCAGCGGGTTGGTGGCCGCCACCCACCACAGACCCAGCTCGCCGCGTTCCATCGCCTCGATCTGCTCCCACACCGAAAGGCCATCGCGCTCGGAGATCGAGCCTGCAGGGAAGCCCCAGTGCCGCTCGATGGCGGCGCGGTGGCTGGCCTCGTGGATCGAGCGGTATCCGGGCAGCAGCGCGGCCAGGCCTCCGGCTTCCCGTCCGCCCATGGCATTGGGCTGGCCGGTGAGGGAGAAGGGGCCGGCGCCAGGTTTGCCGATCTGGCCGCTGACCAGATGGAGGTTGATGATCCCAGCCACGGTGGCCGTGCCCTCCACGCTCTGGTTCACCCCCATCGACCAGAGGCTGAGCACCCCGGAGCTGGCGGCCCACACCTCGGCCAGACGGCGCAGCGCCTCCTCCTCGATCCCGCAGAGGGCGCAGACCCGCTCGGGAGTCCAGCCTTGCCAGAGGGCCGCCAGCTCGGGGAAGCCGTCGGCGGTGGCCGCCACCCGCCCTGGATCCACTGCCCCCAGTTCCAGCAGCAGATGGCCCACGCCATGGAGCAGCACCAGATCCGTGCCCGGGCGGATGGCCAGGTGCAGGTCAGCCGCATCACTGGTGGCGGTGGCGCGGGGGTCGACAACGATCAGCTGCAGCGCCTCCTTCTGACGGCGTTTGCGCTTGAGCAGCCGCTGAAAGAGCACGGGGTGACAGTCGGCGGTGTTGGTGCCGATCAGCACCACCGTGTCGGCCAGATCGAGGTCGTCGTAGCAGCAGGGGGGGCCGTCGGAGCCCAGGCTGAGCTTGTAGCCAGACACCGCTGAGCTCATGCACAGCCGTGAATTGGCATCGAAATTGTTGGTCCCCAGGGCCCCTTTGATCAGTTTGTTGGCGACGTAATAATCCTCGGTGAGGAACTGGCCGGAGCCGTACATCGCGATGGCGCCTGCTCCACGCTCCGCCTGAATGGCCCGGATCCGTTCCACCAGGATCGTGAGGGCCCGCTCCCAGCTGATCGCCTCAAAGGGCTGGTCGCGCTGCTCGCGCCACAGGGGTGTGCTCAGACGGTTGCAGTCGAGGGTCTCGGCCACCGTGGCTCCCTTCACGCACACCTGGCCGAGGGAGGAGGGATGCTGCCGGTCACCCCGGACAGACCAGAAGCCATGGACGCCGCCCGCCGCCGGGGGTTTGAGCTCCAGGCCACAGCCAACCCCGCAGTAGGGGCATTGAGCCTTGGCTTGAGCGGGCACTGGGCAGGTGGTGCAAGGGGAGTCGCGCTCCATGCTCGCCCATGGGCTGCGACGGCGACGGGCCGTGGCGGAGTGAGCACCGGGGCCTATGGCGCCAATCAACAAACCTCATCGAACAGCGGTTGACCCATAAGAAAAGTGCCGCCTAAGGTTCGCGCACCGACCCCCAGCCGAGGAGCCTGATACGCCGTGAGTCCAGCCATCCCCGCCACCATCGAGCCGATCAGCGCCGATCGGCCGCCGTCACAGGCCGCGCCGTTGCCGGTCCCCTCAGGGTCGAGTGCCCCTCCCCCCGGGGATGTGCGCTGGTATCAGCAGTTCCGCCGCGTGCAGATCGTTCAGTCGCTCGAGGCGATTCAGGATCTGATCGCGGTGTCGCTCTGCGTGGGTCTGTTCTGCGTGATGGTGCTGCAGATGCGCATCCTTTTCTCCACGCTGCTCTCGGCACCGCAGTTCCACGCGATCACCGCCGATATCCTCTTCATCCTGATCCTGGTGGAACTGTTCCGCCTCCTGATCATTTATCTGCAGGAGCAGCGGGTGTCGATCGGTGTGTCCGTGGAGATCGCGATCGTTTCGGTCCTGAGGGAGGTGATCGTGAACGGCGTCCTTGAGACCGACTGGCACCAGATCCTGGCGGTCTGCATGTTCCTGATCACCATGGCCGTGTTGATGGTGGTGAGGGTCTGGCTGCCGCCCACCTTCGCCGGGGTGGATCCGGAGGCCAAGGTCTCGGCACGCATGAAATCCGGGCCCTTCACGCAGCAGTGAGTTCCGACTCCCATCTGGCCCCTGTGGGGCTGCTGCTGCTGCACGGCTTCAGTGGCAGCACGGCCACCTTCGCTGTCCTGGAGCCCGCTCTGGTTCAGGCCGGTTTCGTGGTGCAGGTGCCCCTGCTGCGCGGCCATGGGCGCGACTCCCCCCAGGCCCTGGCCGGGGTCACCTGGTCGGACTGGCTGGACGATGCCAGCACCGCCCTGGCCGAGCTCCGGGCTCGTGCCGGCGGGTCGGTGATTGTGCTGGGCCACAGCATGGGCGCCCTGCTGGCGGCACTTCTGGCCGTCGAGCAGCCAGAGGCGATCGACAGCCTCGTTCTGGCGGCGGCCCCGCTCCGGCTGGCCTCCCCCCTGGCGCCTGGACGCCCTCTCGAGGTCCTGACGCCACTGCTGGGGCGACTGCTGCGCAGCTGGCCCCTGCCAGGGGATTACGCCGACCCGGCCCTGGCCGCCAGCGACACCAGCTATCCCTGGGTGCCGATGGACGCCCTGCTCTCCTTCCTGCAGCTGAGCGTGGTGGTCCGCCGCCGCCTGGCTGAAGTGCATCAGCCGGTCCTGATTCTCCACAGCCGCGCCGACCGCGTTGTGGCCCCCGCCTCCGCGGATCTGCTCGCCTCCGGGCTGGGAACGCCCTTGGAGCAGCTGCGTGTGGTCTGGTTCGAGCGCAGCGGTCATGAGCTCTTCCGGGATTGCGAGGCAGGAGCCGTGATTACCAGCGTGCTTCAGTTCGTGGATGAGCGGATCAACCGGCGGCCCGTCGCTCCTTGACCCCAGACCGAAGCCGGCCTCCCTCAGGGCCTGCCTGCTCAGCGGTGGTGACAGCCGGCGCATGGGCACCGACAAGGCCATGCTGCCCCACCCCAGCGGCGGCACCTGGCTGGAGCAGGCCCTGCAGCTGCTGGCCGGTCTCGGGGTGCCGCTCACCCTGGTGAGTCGCCATCGCGCCCATGCCCGTCTGGCCCGCCAGTTGAACGAGCGGCTCGGGCTGGAGATCGAGGTGCTGCTCGAGCCCCCCCCCCGGGAGGGACCTCTGCTGGCGCTCACCCGCCTGATGGCGCTCTACCCCGGCCAGCGGCTGCTGCTCGCCCCTGTCGACATGCCCCGGTTGGGGCTGGAGAGCCTGCGGGCCCTGCTCAATGCCGCCGAGGCCGGCTTCGATCCCGACACCATTCATCTGGCCCATGACGGCCGCCGGCTGCAGCCTCTGCTGGGCCTCTATCCGGCCACGCCCTCCAACCGGGCGGCGGCGGAGACCTTCACCGGCCGGGGGGGGCGCAGCCTGCTGCGCTGGCTCGAGCAGACCCGCTGCGTCAGTGCCGTGGAGCTCGATCCCACCCAGCTGCTCAATGCCAACACCCCGGGCGATTGCGGTCCTGGGCCGGGCAACGGTTTCAGCGGGTCTGCGCCAGGCTGAGCTTCCGGCAGCCGGCCGCCCAGGCCGGGCAGATGTGGCAGCTCAGTCCCCTCTCCTCGATCAACTGGGCCGCCCGGGGGGAGTGCTGCGTCTCTCCCTCACCGCCCGCTGCAACCTCGCCTGCCCGTACTGCTGCCCTGACAGCCATGACCCTCCGGGGCTGCTCACCCTGGCGGAGCGGGTCCGGCTGGTGAGCACGGCGGCGGAGCTGGGATTCCGCCGGTTGCGGCTCACCGGTGGGGAGCCCCTGCTGCACCGGGGCCTGGAGGAGCTGGTGGCCGCCCTGCAGCCCCTGCGTGCCCCGCACCCGCAGGGCGGCGGCCCAGGGTCGCGGGGGCTGAGCGAGATCGCTCTCACCACCAATGGGGTGCTGCTCAGCGCCCAGCGGGCCCAGGATCTGCGGGCGGCCGGCCTGGATCGGATCACGGTGAGCCTCGACGGCACCGACGGCGAGAGCGTGGCGCGCATGGCGGGACTGGCCGGTGGTGCGGCGGCCGGAGAGGCCGTGCTCGAGAAGGTGCTCGCTGCCCTTGACCATGCATGCGCCGCCGGTTTCGATCCCGCCAACGGGGGCCTCAAGCTCAATGCCGTGATCGCCAGGGGCCGCAACGAACATCAGCTGCTGCCCCTGGCGCAGCTGGCCCGGCAACGGGGGATCGAGCTGCGGTTGATCGAGTTCATGGATGTGGGCAACCGCAATGGCTGGCAGCCGGATCTGGTGCTGCCTGCGGCCGAGATGGTGCGCCGGATCGGTGCCCACTGGCCCCTGGTGCCCCTGGGGCGCGAGGTCCATGGCACCGCCAGCCGCTGGCGCTACGGCGATGGGGCCGGCCATCTGGCTGTGGTGGCCTCGATTTCCGCCCCGTTCTGCGGCGACTGCGACCGGCTGCGCGTCACCGCCGATGGGGTGGCCTACACGTGTCTGTTCGCCTCCAGCGGGCTTGACCTCAGGCCCTGGCTGCGCGCGCCCTCAACCGTCGGGGAGACCCTGAGCGGGGCCATGCGCAGCCTCTGGATCCAACGCCACGACCGGTACAGCGAGGAGCGCACTGAAGAGCAATCTTCAGGGACTGTCACAACTCAGCGCTCCCATGCCGAGATGGCATATCTGGGGGGGTGATGATTGAGCTGACGCCCAGGTGCTCAGCCTTCACTCGCATCCCTGTCCATGCGCCACACGTTTCAGGTCGCGCTCGCCATCACGGTGATCAGTGCGCCTCTGGCCGCGATGGCCCTTCCCTTCAAGCCAGATCCCACCTCCTTTGCCATCTATCTCGGCAGGAAATCGATCGAGGATGGATCGCGTGTGACGTTCTCCGAGCTGGTGGGGTGTGCCGCCAGCGGGAAGGGAATGACGGAGAGCTACAGCTGCCAGACCGGCGATGCCCTGCTGATCACCCCGACCGGCGTTCAGCGGTCGTGTCGGGCGATGGTGCGTGACGGCCGCCCTGGAGTCATCTGGACGGCCCAGGCGAATGGAGTGGGTTCATGGCGGGCCAATCTCGTCTGCCCCGCCCTTCCCGAGACGACCTCGCCAGCTGGGGAAGGTGAGGCGCTCACCCCCCGCTGATGGACGGTTGGGCTGCGGCGAGCGAGGCGGTGAACGCGGCCACGCTCATTTGCCGGCAGTAGCCCCGGAAGCAGCGCAGGGCCGCCCGGTGGCGCTCGGCTGATTCAGCCATGCAGGCATCGCTCAGGCAGGTCACGAGGTAGCCGCGGTCGGCGGCGTCCTTGACGGTGTGATCGATGCACTGATCGGTCAGCAGGCCTGCCACCACCAGCTCGGTGATGCCGATGTTGCGCAGCAGGTAATCGAGGCTGGTGGAGTTGAAGGGGGAGGAGGAACTCTTCGGCAGCACCAGTTCATCGGGCCAGGGAGTGAGGGGCTCGATCACCCGGGCTTCCCAGCTGCCTGGTGCAAAGCCCAGGCCGGAGCGTTTGTAGTCGAGGCTGCGGTCGCGGCCATCGGCGGTGAGGTTGGCGATCACTGTGTGGATCACCTCCAGCCGGGCCTGGCGGGCGTGCTCCAGCGCCCGTTGCAGCCGGGGCAGGACGGCCGCCTGAAAGTGCTGATCGAAGCCGGGCGGGCGTGTTGAAAGCGTGGCCGCGGCGTGGCCTGGGGGGGCGGCGGGGCCGCAGGTGCCGTTCTGGACATCGATCAGGAGCAGGGCCGCGTGAGCCAAGGAGAGAGGTGGCGGCGGCCACCACGATGGCCGGCGGCCGAGGAACGGGCAATGATTTCGGAGTGAGTGCCTGCTTCCCCGTGCCGGACCTGACCACCGCCACCGCCCTGACGGCCGACTTCCTGGACCGCGGCCTGCGCCGGGTGGCGGTCACGTTCGTGAACCACGCCGGGGCGGTGCTGGTGAAGGGGGTGCCGCTGGCGCGCCTGCCGCTGGTGGCGCGCCACGGGGTGGGGTATTCACCGGTGGCCGATGCGTTCGGGGCCACGGGCCTGATCGATCCGCAGCAGTCGCTGGCGCGGCCCGATGGAGACCTGCGCCTGAAGCCCGATCTCCGGGCCCTGCGCCCCCTTGACCCCGGCACCGGCTGGGCCTGGGCTCCCGGCCTGCGCTTCGAGCGCGACGGTGAGGGCTATGCCCTCGATCAACGGGGCTTCTGCGCCCGGCAGCAGGCGGCCCTGGCGGCAGCCGGTCTGAGCGCTCAGTTGGGCTTCGAGATCGAGTGGATGCTGGGCCTGCCGGAACCGGCTGGGGGATGGATCCCGGCCGTGGCGGGTGGCCCCTACGGCGCCGATCGCCTGGTGGAGGGGCTCGATTACCTCACGGCCGTGGCCGAGGCCCTCGATGCCGCCGAACTGCCCTGGCTGCAGCTGCATCCTGAATATGGCGCCGGTCAGTTCGAGCTGTCGCTGGCCGCCGCCGAGCCCCTCGAAGCCGCCGATCGCCTGGTGGCGGCACGCCTGGTGATCCAGCGGGTGAGCCGCCGCTTCGGCTGGACCTGCAGTTTCGCTCCGGTGGTGACGGCCGAGCTGGTGGGCAACGGCGGCCACCTTCATCTCAGCGTGGCGGAGCATGGGGTGCCGCTGCTGGGCGGCGGCCCGGGCCCGGCCGGACACCGACACC
>NZ_JAYGIA010000034.1:0-17850 GCF_034931165.1 Synechococcus sp. BA-124 BA4
CCTGCGCTCCTGCTCGTAGCTGTCGAGCAGGGCCGGGCCCGCCGCACCGTGATGCACCAGGGCCAGCTTCCAGGCCAGGTTGGCGGCATCCTGCAGGCCGCAGTTCAGGCCGTGGCCCTTGGCGGGGGAGCACACGTGGGCAGCATCCCCGGCCACGAACACCGGCCCGGCCCGGAAGACGCTGGCCACGCGGGTGTGGCAGTGGAAGCGGCTGGGGTTCTCCACATCCTGGAAGCGGGCTGAAGGCAGGTAGCGCCTCAGCGCAGCGGTGGCCTCCGACACCAGATCGCTCTGCTCGGTAGCGGGCCGCATGTACACCCGCCAGCGCTGCCCGGGCAGGGCCGTGAGGATCAGCGGCGAGGTGTCGAGGTAGGCCGCGTTGGCCTCGTAGGTATCGGCCCAGCCCTCCACCACGGCATCGAACACGGCCCAGGCACGTGGGATGGCATGGCCCTCGAAGTCGATGCCGCTCAGCTCGCGGGTGGTGCTGCGCAGGCCGTCACAGCCCACCAGCCAGCGGGTGTCCACGGTCTGTTCCTGCTCGCCGCAGGCGATCGTGGCGGTCACGCCGCCGTCATGGGGCTGGAGGCCCTGCAGCCGGCAGGAGCGCTGCACGCTGCCGCCGTGGCGCTCGAGATGGCCCGTGAGAATCGACTCGGTCACCTCCTCCGAGAGGCCCAGGTTGAAGCCATAGCGGCTGCCACTGCCGGCCAGGTCCACCTCCCCCAGCCGACGGCCATCGGCATGGATCAGGATGCGGCGCTGCCGGCAGCCGGCGGTCAGGAAGGCCTCCTCCAGCCCCAGCGCCTCGAACAGCTCCAGAGACAGCGCATGAATCACCGTGGCGCGATCCCAGTGCAGGGCTTCGCTGCGGGCATCAATCAGCAGGGTGGGTACGCCCCGGCGCTGCAGCTCAGCCGCCAGCAGCAGCCCCGTGGGGCCGGCACCCACCACGAGAACAGCGGTCTGGCGGGGTAACGGCGACGACACGGATCGGAGGAATCAGGGAGTCAGGCCAGTCCGGGGAAGGCTTCAGTTCCCGTTCCACCGTGGCGGGGATGTCCACCGCCAGCTGATCGGGGTTGAGGGACTGGCACACCTCGTAACCGGGAATCGTGGCCGACAGCTGCGGTTCTGCTGGCGAGTCCTGAACCCGTGCCCCGCGTCTCAGGCCACCGCGCCCATCACCAGTCCAGGCTCCACGCAGGGATTCTGAGCAGCTTGTGGCGTGAGCGGTGTGTCGCGCCGGGCCTCAGGCCTAGGGGAACGGCAGGCCCTGGGCTTCCATGTACACGGCATACACCGACTGACCGGCCGTGATGAACAGGCGGTTGCGCCGGCGCCCGCCGAAGCAGAGATTGGAGGCCACCTCCGGCAGGTGGATCCGGCCGATCAGCTCCCCCTCGGGGGAGAACACGGCAACGCCATCCAGTTCCGGATCAGCCCAGCTGGAACTCGCCCAAACATTGCCATCCAGATCGCAGGTGAGGCCATCGGCCATGGCGGGCCCCATGTCGCAGAACATCCGCCCATCAGCCAGGCGTGAGCCATCGATCACGTCATACACAAGGATCCGGCGGGGGTGGCCCGGCTTGTGGGATGCCCCTGTATCAGTGATGTACAGCCTGCTGTACTCCGGTGAGAAACACAGTCCGTTGGGTTTCTCGATCCCGTTGGCGACCACGCTCGCCTCGCCGGTGTCCGGATCGAGGCGGTAGACATTGGCTGGCAGCTCGAACGCCGCTCGGTTGCCCTCGTAGTTCACGAGGATGCCGTAGCCCGGATCGCTGAACCAGATGCAGCCATCGGGGTGCACCACCAGGTCGTTGGGGGCGTTCAGCCGCCGGCCCTGGAAGTGATCCATCAGCACGGTGAGCGAGCCGTCGTGCTCGGTGCGGGTCACCCTGCGGGTGGCGTGCTCGCAACTGATCAACCGGCCCAGGCGGTCACGGGTGTGGCCGTTGGCGTAATCCGACGGGATGCGAAAGACACTGACGGCCTCCGTCTCCTCGCACCAGCGCAGCATCCGGTTGTTGGGGATGTCACTCCACAAGAGATAGCGGCCGTCGCCGAACCACACAGGACCCTCCGTCCAGCGGGCACCGGTGTGGATCCGCTCGACGGCGGCATTACCGAGCACGTACCTCTTGAACGCCGGTGCGATCACCTCGATGGCCGGATCCGGATAGTGCACCGGCCCGCCCTGCCAGTCCCTCTCCATCACGGCCTCCCTGCATCGACGCCGTCGTTGGCGCTTCGAGCCCACCGACCGTGCATGAGGCTCGGAGGTCTGACTCCGTTGTAGCCGAGTGCTGGGCCAGGCTGAGGCCGGTGTCCCGACGAGTGAGTCTGCGGATGTTGGTCGAACTCTCCACCTGGGATGCCCTGCTGCGCACCTACGTGGATGGGCACGGCCTCGTGGATTACCGGGCCTGGCTGGCCGAGCAGCCCCGCACCCTCTCCGATTGGCTGGCGCGGCAATCGCCGATCACCCGCGGCCGCCAGGATCACCTGGCCCACTGGATCAACCTCTACAACGCCTTCACGATCCAGGCGGTGCTGAGCCGTTATCCGATCGCCTCGATCCGCCCCACCCTGCTCGGTCTGCCGAACTGGATCGGTTTCCTCCGCTTCTTCACGCAGCCCGTGCATCGCCTCGGCTCGCAGAGCCTCAGCCTCGCCCAGATCGAGAATCAGAGGCTGAGGCAGCACAGCAAGGACCCCCGCATCCACTTCGCGATCGTCTGCGCCTCGCTCGGCTGTCCGCTGCTGCGCGCCGAGGCCTACACCCCGGAGCGTGTGCAGCAGCAGCTCCACGACGACCTGATCCGCTTTGTGAACAACCCCGGCAAAGTGCGCCTCGATGCGGAAGACGGCATCCTGCACTGCAGCCGCATCTTCCAGTGGTACCGGGGCGACTTTCTGGCGACATCTCCCTCGATCGCCGCCTGGATCCTGCCCCATCTCGGAGGCGTCACCGCGCCCAACAGGCCACTTCGACTGGCCTTTCTTCCCTACGACTGGGGCCTTAATCAGCGGATGTCCCCGTAGAACCGCTTCAGGCGGCTCGGCGACACTCCGAGGCCCCAGAGAACCCCGATCACGAGATAGATCAAGGTGGCTTTGCAGACCCCCCAGCGCTGCACCCGCCGATCCGAACTCTCCACCACACGATTGATCAGCACGATGCGCCCCCGGCGCACCAGGCGCAGGCACAGGTCGCCGTCTTCCATGATCGGCAGGTTGGGATCGAATCCGCCGCACAACCAGAAATCGCGGCGGCGGCAGAGCATCACCTGATCGCCGAACAGCAGCCGCAGTCCCCGGATGTAGAGATGGGGACGGAACAGCAGCGGTGCCAGATCGGTCTTCAGCACATTCAGCGCGGAGATGTCCCAGCGGATGGAGGTGCCATCACCCATCAGGGAGATGAAGCCGGCGCCGGCAATCGAGGCATCCGCGAAGGTGCGCTCGGCCACGCTGACCAGATCATCGGGAACCAGGGTGTCCGCATGCAGAAAACAGAGCAGATCGCCCGTGGCCTGCCGGGCACCCTGGTTCATCTGAATGGCCCGGCCCGCCGTCTCGCTGTGGAGCACCGTGATGCCCGCTTCAGCGGCGATCGCCGTGGTGGGATCACTGCTGCCCCCATCCACCACCAGCACCTCCCAGGCGGGTGGATGCAGGGCCTTCACGTGCCGCAGCGTGCGCGCCAGCGTGGTGGCTTCATTCAGGGTGGGAATGATGATCGACAGCCGTGCCATGGCCAGCGTCCTACCGCAGCCTCAGCAGGTCATGGAGGCCAGCACTCAACAGCAGCGAAGTCAGGCCGATCAGCACGAACTTCACGGTCAGGGCCACGGGCAGCGGCACCACCACGAAGGCGATCAGCACGATCAGGGGCTGGTGAAAGAGCACGATCGAAAAGCCCACCCGGTTGCCGTAGCGCAGGAGCGGATGGCTGCGGCCGCGATAGGGCCGGGCCAGGGCCAGCAGGGCCAGCACCCAGCTCCAGCTGTTGAAGCCCCGAAAGGCCTGATGCACCATGTAGGGCGCTGAATAGGCACGCTCCGGCACCATGCCCCTGAGGCTCAGCGCCAGCAGCAACACCATGCTCAGGCCGGCCGTGGCCAGCAGCAGCCGGCGATTCCGGTCCAGGGCACACCACAGCCCGCCGCGGCTGCAGAAGAGCGCGCCATACACGAAGTACAGCAGATAGAGCACCAGATTGGCCCAGTCGTCGTAGAGGTTCTGAAAGCCCGCCCAGTGGGGGCGCAACAGAGCCTCGCTCAGCATCAAGGGCGCAGCCAGAGCGATCAGGGCGCCGAGGCCGTGCATCGCCGGAGGTGTCCGTCTCTCAGCTCGTTCGCCGGTCTCCCGGCTGAGCCTCAGCATCACGGGCAGGCAGGCGATGGAGATCACCAGCAGATAGGCCAGAAACCAGAGATGGGCCCATTCGAAATGACCGGCCGGGCGGATTCCGTCGAAGAAGCGGGGGTAGAACTGCAGGAAAGACCCCTTCTCCTGGCCCGCCTGCAGCTCGTGGATATAAACCTGGGGCGGCACAAGCAGCGGGATTCCAATCAGCAGGGGCACCAGGAGCCGCCGCAGCCGTTGACGCAGATAGGCCAGCGCGGAGCGAGTCTGCAGCGAATACCAGCTGGCCGCACCGGCCAGAAAGAAGAACAGAGGCATGTGCCACTGGTGCACAAACTCGATGAACACGCTCAGACCGGCGCTGCTCTGGGCATCGGCGACATAGAAGCGGCCCAGCTCTCCCTCGTAGAAGACAGCGGCCGAGTGAAAGGGGATCAGCAGCAGGACAGCCAGCAGCCGCAGCCAATCCAGATCAAGCGAACGGGGTGGATGGATGCCGGCCACCATCAGCTTTCCCCGCCCCGGCTGTGGGCTGGCAGCAACCAGCCCCATCCCGGGCGGTAGGGATGCACCAGCAGGGTGGGCTCTCCCTGCCGGATCAGGCTGCGGCCTTCCCAGGCCCACTGAAACAGGCCACCCTCGAGATTGACGACCCGCGTGAACCCGGCTCGCCGCAGCTCCTCCACCCGTGCGGCGCTGCGCACCCCCACCGAGCAGCAGACGACGATCGGCCTGTCCCTGGCCAGCGCCGCCATCGATCCCAGGCCCGCAATCCCGCCACCGGCCTCGATCCGCGCGGCCCCGGGCAGGTGGCTGCACGCAAATTCAGCCGGGCTGCGGGCATCGAGGATCAGCCAGTCGCCCTGCTCCTCTCCAGCCAGGATCCGCTGGAGCTGCTCCGGGGTGATGGAGGTGACGGCCGGATGGCACAGCCGGATCCAGCGCTTCAGGCAGAAGAACGCGACACGCTGAATGGCGCCTGCGGGGTTGACCATCAGCGCATCCTTCCACCGCCGGCGACGCCTTGTGCTCACGCACCGATCCGCAGCACCTTCGCTCCGCGCACCGCGCCGGAACGCAGTTGCTGCAGAGCCGTGTTGGCCTCCGCCAGAGGGAAGGCCTGCACCGTGGGATGGATCCTGGCGGCGGCGGCCAGTGCCAGGAACTCCCGCACGTCCTGACGCGTCACGTTGGCCACCGAGCGGATCTCCTTCTCCATCCACAGGTCGCGGGGATAGTCGAGACGCAGCAGGGCCGCCTTGTCGGCCTCCCGCTTGCCGATCGCATTGATCACCAGCCGTCCCCCCGGGTGGAGGCACTTCAGCGCGGCCACCACCGGCGTCCAGGCCGGCGTGGTGTCGATCACGGCGTGGAGCTTCACCGGCGACTCCGCCTCGGTGGCACCGGCCCAGGCGGCCCCCAGCTCCAGGGCGAAGGCCCGCTCCCGTTCGCTGCGGGCGAACACGAACACCCGCGAGGCCGGAAACCGCTGACGCACCATCGGCAGCACCAGGTGGGCCGACGCACCGAAGCCGGTGAGCCCCAGATCCTGGCCGTCCTCGAGGCCGCTCAGCCGCAGCGACCTGTAGCCGATCGCTCCGGCGCAGAGCATCGGCGCGATCGCCTCTGCCTCCAGATCCGCAGGCAGGGCATGGGCGAAGGCCTCCGGCACGGTCACATAGTCGGCGTAGCCACCATTCACGTCACGGCCCGTGGCCACGAAGGCCGGGCAGAGATTCTCCCGGCCGGAGCGGCAGAAGCCACAGCTGCCGCAGGCCTGGAAGATCCAGGCGATACCCACCGCATCCCCGGGACGGAAGAGTCCGCACTCCGGGCCTGTGTCCACCACCGTGCCCACGATCTGATGCCCCGGGATCACGGGAAACCGAGGGGGTGGCGTGCGCCCCTCGATCTCATCGAGTTCGGTGTGGCACACCCCGCAGACCGACACCTTCACCAGCAATTCACCCGTCCCCGGCACCGGCCGGGGACGGTCCATCAGCACGAGCGGCGATGGATTGCGCTCCATGTCGCAGCAGGTCTCGAGCACCATCGCCTTCATCTCGCCCCCCCCTGCGGCCGGGGATGGACCCAGGCGCGCTCGCTCACCCCAGTCTGCTGCCTGTCGCCCCGGGCCCGCATCGGTGATGGCGAGCGAGACCGGAATCCCTCCTCACCCCTGCACCTTCAGGAACTGCCCCCGGGCGAACCTGGCCAGCAGTTTTGGTGCGATCGTGGACTCAATGGTTCATGCGTGCTGATCCTCAGCGCCAACCAGCCAACACATTGAACGTTCTGCTCGTTTATCCAGAATTTCCAAAAACATTCTGGAGCTACGAAAAAATCCTGGAGCTGGTCAACCGAAAGGTGCTCCTCCCCCCGCTTGGACTGATCACCGTCGCGGCCATTCTACCCCAGGAATGGAACTTCAAGCTGGCCGATGTCAATATCCGGCCGGTTACTGATCAGGAATGGAAGTGGGCTGATCTTGTGATCATGTCAGCGATGATCGTCCAGAAGGACGACATCATTCGTCAGATCAATCTGGCCCGGCACCATGGCAAACCCGTGGCGGTCGGCGGCCCCTATCCCTCCTCCACGCCCGAGGAGCTCGTGGCCGCCGGGGCCGACTACCTGATCCTCGATGAAGGCGAGATCACCCTGCCGATGTTCGTGGAAGCCTGGCAGCGGGGAGAAACAGGTGGGCGCTTCAGCTCCGAAGGCGTCAAGCCGGATGTGACCTCCACCCCCATCCCCCGCTATGACCTGCTCGAGCTGAGTGCCTATGACTCGATGAGCGTGCAGTTCTCGCGCGGCTGTCCGTTTCAGTGCGAGTTCTGCGACATCATCGTGCTCTATGGCCGCAAACCCCGCACCAAGACACCGGAACAGCTGATCGGTGAGTTGAACCGCCTCTACACCATCGGCTGGCGGGGCGGGGTGTTCATGGTCGACGATAACTTCATCGGCAACAAGCGCAACGTCAAGCTGATGCTCACGCAGCTTGAGCACTGGCAGAAACTGCATGGCTATCCTTTCCGTTTCGACACGGAAGCCTCCCTGGATCTCGCTGACGATCAGGAACTCATCGATCAGATGCTGGCCTGCAACTTCGCCGCCGTGTTCATGGGAATCGAAACGCCTGACACCGACAGCCTCGCGGCGACGATGAAGTTCCAGAACACCCGCTCACCCCTGCTCGAATCCGTCGATCGGGTGACCCGCTCAGGGCTGAGGGTGATCGCCGGGTTCATCATCGGCTTCGATGGCGAAAAGGCAGGTGCTGGCCAGAGGATCGTGGCCTTCTCAGAAGCAGCTGGCATTCCCACCACCACCTTCGCCATGCTCCAGGCTCTGCCCCATACAGCGCTCTGGCACAGGCTGGAACGGGAAGGACGGCTGGTCGACAAGGTCGGCAACATCAACCAGACCACCCTGATGAACTTCGTGCCGACCCGGCCGGTGGAAGACATTGCCCAGGAGTATGTGGAAGCCTTCTGCGAGCTGTACGAACCTCACAAGTATCTCGACCGGGTGCATCGCTACTTCCTCAAGCTCGGACCCGCCAGAGTCCGGAGCAGCTTCAAGCTGCCTGATCTGGCGGTCATCCGGGCGCTGCTGATCGTCTGCTGGCGCCAGGGAATCAAACGCTCCACCCGTGTGGCCTTCTGGCACCATCTACTTCACATTCTCTGGGCCAATCCAAAGGTGGCGGAGCAATATCTCGCCGTCTGCGCGCACAACGAGCATTTCATGGAGTATCGGGACATCGTGCGCCTGCAGATCGAAAATCAGCTGGCGGCCTACCACCATGAACAGGCCCGGAAGCCTGCAGCTGAACTGGCGGCGGCCCCATGAACCCGGCGACCTAGGAGAAGCTGTGGAACAGCAACTGCAGCAATCCGAAGCCGGTCAGGCAGGTGGCCGCCAGGAGGGGAATGGTGTGGAGCACGACGGTTCCGTCCGGGGGCCTGCCTGAGGTCTAAACCTCCGGCACCAGGGAAAGAAGGGTGAGGAGGAGCAGATGTTGAATCCTGGAGATACATTCCAAGATGAAGCTTGATGAAGGCGTCTCGCCTGCCGCTAGGGCTCCTCTGCCGCCGGCTCAGTCCCCAGCATCCCCGCGCCGAATTCCTGGCTGAGATCGTTGTCGAACTGATCCGCGGCACTGGCCACGTTCAGCAGCATCTCCATGAACTGTGCCCTGTCGAGCCCGGGCAGACGTCGTTCCGCCGCCACCACCACGATGTCGTTGTCGACCCCGATCGAGCAGCCCACCATCAGTCTGTTGAGCTCCAGGCAGCGGCGGTAGAAGGCCAGCACACGGGTGCTCGGCAGCGTCAGGATCGGTGCGCAGATCTCGATCGTGGGCTCATCCAGGATCTCGTTGTCGTGGATGCCGATCTCGATCTGAGCGCTGCCCACCTGAAACCTCCAGGCGACGCCTTCTTCCGCCTCGTCCCGGGTGTCGCCCAGCCCCAGGGCTTCGAGCACCTCGTCCACCACCGTGATGGTCTGCTCCACCAAGGCGGCCTCCGTCAACGCGGCCTCCATCCGGGCGGGGCGCAGCTTCGCGAGCAGGTCAGCCAGGAAGGTCGTCATCGAGCAGGGGGCTCTAGAGCGTGGCTCCGCAGACCGCACAGTACGCAGCTCCCTCGCTGCAGGCCGCCCCGCAGACGGGGCAGTCCATGACCTCAGATCCCTGCTCGTTCTGATCCTCCGTCTCACCCTCGCCGTTGCCGTTCCCGTCGCTCTCCTCCTCAGCGTCCTCCCTGGCCTTGTCATCCCCTGCCGCGCTCTCCAGCTCCTCCACGGCATCCACGAGCGCCAGCAGTGCCCCGCACCGGTCGCAATAGGCGGGATCCCGGCAGGCCGCACCGCAGACGCAGCAATAGAAGCGGGCACCCTGCTCCCTCTCCTCCAGATAGAGGTTGAACCTGCTGTAGACCTGCTCGGCCGTCACTGCGAAGTTGAGCCCCTGCGATTCGGCGCGGCTGCAGGCCATCAGACCCACCAGCTCCGCCTGCCCGTCGTAGAGGGGGCCGCCACTGTTGCCGGGATTGATGGCGGCATCCACCTGCAGATAGCTTCGGCCCGCGACCTGCCGACCGACCGCACTCACGATGCCCCGGGTCAGGGTGTAAGGGAGGCCCAGGGGATGGCCGATGGCATAGACCGTCTCGCCCACGATCGGCGTACGCCCGGCGGGAGCCCGATCCTGGATCAGCCCGCAGCGCACCCGCTCCACCGCTTCCGGGACCGCCTCCTCAGGAAGCTGGAGGAAGGCCAGATCGGCATCGCGGAAGGAACGCACCACCCGGGCCCGGACCTGCTTGCCGTCGCGAAAGCGGACCAGGGCCGTGCACCAGCCTTCTACCAGGTGCTGGCTGGTGCCGATCAGCCCGGAAGCGCTCAGCATCACACCCGCACCCTGGCCATCCGGCACGTCGATCGTCACCACCGCATCGGCCACCCGCCGGAACACCTCCTCGGCCGGCAGGGCCGGAGGGCGGGCGGCATCGCTTGATTCCACGCGGAGGCGGGGCGAACCCGGAGCACTGCCTGCGATCCTGCTGACCAGGCGAGACGGAAAGGGAGCCGTGCAAACAAAACAGAAGACATGGCCGTCCAGGCTGACTCAGCACTGTTGCGACCGCCGGTCTGGCCACTGATCGGGCCCCTCGCCACCCACCCATTCGTTCACACCGGAATCAAGGAAACCGATGACGCCAGAACCCCTGGCGATGGAGGAGCAGGGAATGAGCTGGCTGGAACCCACCAATCTGCTGCTGCTGGCCTGCGCCCTGATCTACGGCCTGATCGGGGAATGGGTCGATGGCGGCATCCTGCTGCTGTTCGTGGCGGGCATCAGCCTGCTCGATGCCGTCCAGCAGCAGCGCAGCAACCGTGCCCTGGCGGAGCTGGCCCGGCTGTCGGCGCCCCGGGCCCACGTGCGGCGCGATGGTCAGGAGCTGGACCTGCCGGCCGAGCAGGTGCGTGTGGGCGATCGGCTCCGGCTGGAGGAAGGCGACCGGGTGGCGGCCGATGCCGCCACCAGCGAGGCGGTGGGGCTGTGGCTGGATGAGTCCCTGCTCACCGGTGAATCCCTGCCGGTCGAGCGCTCCACGCCCGGGGAGCGGATCCTGGCGGGTTCGCTGGTGGCCGGTGGCCGCGGCTGGGCGGACGTGGTGGCCGTGGCCGACGCCACCGAACTGGGACGGCTCGGCAGCAGCCTGGCCACGGTGCAACCGCCGCCCACCCGGCTGCAGCGTCAGACCCGTCGCCTCACCGGACGTCTCACCGTGCTGGCGCTGGGGCTCTGCGCGGCCCTGGCCGGGATCCAGGGAACGCTCAGCGGCGACTGGCCCCAGGCCCTGCTTGCCGCCCTGGCCCTCGCCCTGGCGGTGCTGCCCAACGAGATTCCCGTGGTGCTGGCCCTGTTCCTGGCCCTCGGTGCCCTGCGCCTGGCCCGGATCGGCGTGCTGGCCCGCTGGCCGGCGGCGGTGGAGAGCCTCGGCAGCGCCACCGTGCTCGCCGTCGACAAGACCGGCACGCTCACCGAGAACCGCATGGGTGTGCAGCGGCTGCTCACCTGGCCGCAGCTGGAGGGCTGGCAGGCGGGCGAGACCCTGGAGGAACCCGTGCATCAGCTGCTCGAGCTGGCGGTGCTCGCCAGCCGCGGTGATCCGGTGGATGCGATGGAACTGGCGATCCAGCGCCTGGCCGCCGACCATCTCGGCGGCACCGAACATCTGCATCCCGACTGGCCCCTGGAGCGCGAATACCCCCTGCAGCGGGATCTGCTGGTGTTCTCCCGTCTCTGGCACGACGGCGACGGCGGCTTGCAGCTGGCCGCCAAGGGGGCGCCCGAGGCGATCGCCGATCTCTGTCACCTCGATGCCGGGGAGACCACCGCCCTGCTGGCGGCCGCCGATGGGCTCGCCGCCAGGGGTCTGCGGGTGCTGGCAGTGGCGCGCGGACTCGATGGCGTGCCGGTGCACGCGGGTCAGCCATCCACAGGCGGTGGCGATCTGCCGGATCACGTGCATGGCTACCTGTTCGAGCCGGTGGGATTCCTGGCCCTGGCGGACCCGCTGCGAGCCGATGTGCCGGCGGCGATCGCCATGGCGCGGAGCGCGGGTGTTCGCGTGGTGATGATCACGGGTGACAGCCCGGTCACGGCCCGCTCGATCGCCGATCAGGCGGGCCTGCCGCCCGGTCCGGTGCTCTCCGGCCCCGAGCTGGAGGCCCTCTCAGCCCAGGAGCTGGCGGCCTCCATCCGGGAGGTGACGGTGTTCGCCCGGGTGATGCCCCAGCAGAAGCTGCAGCTGGTGCGGGCCCTGCAGGCCGCCGGCGAGGTGGTGGCGATGACCGGCGATGGCGTCAATGACGCGCCGGCCCTCAAGGCCGCCGACATCGGCGTGGCCATGGGCAGGCGCGGCACCGCCGTGGCCCGCGAATCCGCCGATCTGGTGCTGCTCGACGACACCTTCGGCGATCTGGTGGCCGCCCTGGAACTGGGCCGGCGCGTCGATGCCAACCTGCACCGGGCCCTGGGGTACACCCTGGCGATTCACCTGCCGATCGCCGCGCTCGGCCTGGTGCCCCTGCTGCTGAGCGGCCAGGCCCTGATCCTGCTGCCGGTGCACATCGCCCTGCTCCACCTGGTGATCGATCCGGCCTGCACGGTGGTGTTCGAGGCACTGCCGGCCACTCCGGGCCTGATGCAGCAGCCCCCCCGCCCGCCGGAGGCCCCCCTCTTCGGGCCCGACACCTGGCGCCGTTCCCTCAGCCAGGGCGTTGTGGTGATGGTGGCCGCCCTGGTGCTGGCCTTCTGGCCCGAGGCCGATGCCGCCACCCACCGCAGCCTGGTGTTCTCGCTGCTGCTGCTCACGGGCGGTGGGCTGGTGTGGCTGAACGGCGACCCCCGCAGCCGCATCACCGCCGCCGGCGCCGGCATCGGCCTGGGGCTGTGGCTGCTGCTGCTCGCCAGTCCCAGGCTGCAGCAGCTGCTCAGCCTGGCGCCGCTGCAACCCTCCGAAATCCTCACCGTGATCATCACCACCGCGCTCGCCCTGCTGCTGGCGGGCCTGCTCAGCCGTCGGCCGGCCTGAAGCCTCCACGGGGTCTCCCCTGCTCCGAGGAAGCGTCAGCGGGTGAGTTCGCTTGGACCTGATCCTCCCAGTCGACCCAATCCACAGCGTGGACCTTCAGATACCTGCTGACGGCCTGGCCGACCGTGGCGAAGAACCGTTCTTCGCCGAATTGTGCGAACAGCCCGAAGCGTTTGAGTTTGTCCTTGACGGGATCCTTCATCTCGGCGAAGCAGAGCAGGATTCCGGCCTTCGCCAGGGTGTGATCCAGTTCATCCAACGTGTCCGCCGAGGTGACATCGATGCTGGTGACGGGTTCAGCCTCCACCACGAGCCAGTTCACCCGGGTCGGTGATGACTCCAGGGCGCTCATCACCCGATCCCGGAAGAATTCGGCATTCGCGAAGAACAGGGGCGCATCCCACCTGAACAGAACCAGTCCCGGGATCAGGCGCGATTGCGGATAACGGCTGATGTCGTGATAGCCCTTGACGCCCTCCACCCGTCCGAGCACGGCGGAGTGAGGACGCCAGCCATCCCAGAGAAACTCGATGACGGCAATGGCGATCGCCAGGCCGATGCCAGGAATGGCGCCGAGGACGGCAACCCCGGCCAGGCAGACCATCGACAACCAGAACTCCCAGCGCTGCATGCGGTAGATGCGTCGCAGGTCAGCCACCTCGATCAAGGCGATCGCCGAGGCGATCACCACTCCTGCCAGGGCGGCGGTGGGCAGGTTCTGCAGCAGGGTCGGCGCCGCCAGCAGCAACGCGGCGACCGTGACGGCTCCGACGACCCCGGTCAACTGGGTCCGTGCCCCCGCCGCCTCGGCAACGGGAGTGCGCGAGCTGCTCGCGCTGATGGGGAGCCCCTGAAACAAACCGGCGGCCAGGTTGGCTGCGCCCAGTCCAACCATCTCCTGATTGGCATCGACCGTGTCCCCCAGCCGTGCGGAATAGGTCCTCGAGAGCACGCTCGTGTCCGCGAACGACACCAGGGCGATGGCGCAGCCTCCCAGCAACACCGGCACGAGGTCGCCCGTGCCGATGGCGGGGATCGTCAGACCGGGCAGGCCTCTGGGAAGTGGACCGAGCACCGTCACCCCGGCGCGGGTCGCCAGATTCAGCACCGAGACGATCACGGTCGAAGCGACGACAGCCAGCAGAACCGCCGGGACTCGCCTGCTGCGCCTCAGCAGCCCGATCATCAGCAAGGTGCCGACGCCGAGGGCCAGCGACACCCCGTTCGTGCTGCCGGCCAGAACCGCGGCGATGAAGGCCCGGGCTTCGATCAGCAGTCCGTCGCCCTGGGTCTTGAAACCGAACAGGGCGGGCAGCTGGCTGACCAGCACGGTCAGCGCGATGCCGTTCATGTAGCCGTAGCGGATCGGCTTGGAGAGCAATTCGGTGATGAACCCCAGCCGGGCGGTTCCCGCAAGCAGGCAGAGGCTGCCGGAGACAAGGGCCAGCATCCCGGCCAGGGCCATGGCGCGCTGGGGATCCCCTGCAGACAGGGGCAGCACGATTCCGAGGACGAGGGTGACGAGCGACGAGTCAGGCCCCAGGACCAGCATCCGGCTGGGGCCGAACAGGGCATAGGCGGAGAGGCCGAAGATGGTGGCGTACAGACCACAGATGGGCGGCACACCGGAAGCGACCGCGTAGGCGATGCCTGCCGGCAGCAGCACCGCCGTCAGCGCCAGGCCAGCCACGATGTCATGCCGGAGCCAGGCGATGTCGTAGTGGCTGATGACGGACAGACCGGGAAGCCAACGCCTCCAGCCGGCGCGGGAGCGGGGCGCCGATGGAGGCGTCGAGGCGCTCATGTCAGAGAAGCCTGCCCCGCCTTGTGCGGGTTCGCTTCCGGTCGAGCCTGCTGAGGATGTAGTAGCTGGCGCAGGCGATCAGGACCATGACGAGCAGGAAGGCCGGATAGGACACCCTCCAGTTGCTGGGACCTGTGATCATCGACCACTCCGACATCCCGCCGATGCCGGCCAGCAGCGTCAACGGCATGAAGATCGTGGTGATCAATGTCAGCCGTTTCACGGTGATATTCGTATCATTGGCAGCCTTGGCCATTTCATTATTCAACATCGAAAGATACATTTCCATCAAACTTGTAACGATGTCCCGGTAGGACTCGGTCAGCTCAAAAAATCTGACCAGGTGGTCGTAGATATCACGATAATTGTAGATGGACCGCTCTGAGATGAATCGACAGTCCCTGCGACAGATCCTGCCAAGGATCTCACGTTCGTGAAAGAGGCTCTTGCGCAGTCTCAGCAGATACCGCCTGAACCGAATCAATTCGGCCGGCTTGAAGCTTGCGGGGTCGGAGATGAGCGCCCCTTCGACATCGTCCAGCTCATCCTCCAGGGCCTCGATGGCCACAAACTTCTGATCCACAACTTCATTCAGAATCAGGTGCATGACCTGGGAAGGCCCCTGCCGCTCCGCCACCCCCTCCAGACCCTTCTCGACCAGTCGCTGAATTCCTTCCAGACCGGGGCGACGGCCTGAGTTGAAGTGACTGATGCTGACCAGGAATTTCTCGCCGATGAACAAATTGATTTCACCCACCTCCAGGTCACTATTGTCATACTCAAACGTATTAAAGAGAATGAACGTATTGCTCGGAAAGTCTTCGATTTTGGGAATCTGATTATCATCAAAGCAATCCTCGATCGACAGCTGATGCAGACCGAGAAGTCCCACCAGCTCCTCGAGCTCCTCCCTGGTGGCCTCGTTGTAGTGCAACCAGGCGAAACCATTCTCCGCCGCTGCCGCCACGGCAGCCCTGGCCGACCTGACGCGCTTCGGAGGGCCGCTGCTGCCGATCTGGTAGAAGCAGGAGTCAGACACGTCGTCCTGATCGGATCCCAGGCGGCAGCGTAGGAACGGACTTGCGGGAGCCGGACCAGGACTTCTGACGCACGTCGGTCAGGGTCAGGATGACCGTCTGAACCCGGCAATCATCGAGCCGCGAGACTCACCGGGAACAACATCACAACCAGGCGGCGATTGTCAGAAATCCAGACTTTCAGGATCTGCGTGTTCTGTGGCCCTGAAGGCAGACGCAGATCTCGGGGCGCTGGCCGCAGGAGCGCCGCTCAGGCCACCAGGAAACCGAAGTGGCGCGAAAGAAAGCCGCGCAGGCCGCTCTCGCTCTGGGCCTCGAGGTCGAGTTCGGCGGCCCATTCCGCTTCGGCGATGTCGGCTTCACTCAGGCCGAGACCGTCGACCAGGCGGCGGTAGGCCACCTTCTCCATCGGGTTGATGCTCGATTCGTCACCGGGCCGCCGGCCGACGCGGACCATCATGTAGCCCAGCTTCAGGGCCAGCTGCCGGTCCTCCTCGGAGCGGAGCCGGGGAATCAGCGCGTCGAGGGCCTCGGGCTGCAGGCTCTGCCCGGCCAGCACCTCAGCCGCCTCGGCGGGCAGCGGCACTCCACCATCCGTCACGATGTAGCGCTCCACCAGCTCCTGCAGCAGTTCGCGCTCCTCCGCGCAGAATTCGCCATCCGACCAGGCCACACAGCAGAGGATGCGCAGCAGGTCGAGGTTGCCGGCGGGCGGGGTGTCGGTGCTGGTCGCCATGACGGGGATCCGGTGGGCATCGCAGCAGCCATTGTGACCGCTTGATCGGGCAGTCCCCACCACCCGCGGGCAGGCCCCCTGTGACCCATCGTCACGCCCTTGACCCCTGACAGCGTCCCTGAGCGTGGCTACAGCGGAAACAGAAGGGCCAACTCCCATGTCCGCCAACACCACCAACGCGCCTGCCAGCCATCAACCCCGCCATGACGGGATGGAGAGCGGGCATCACAGCGATCCCTATCAGCAGCGCCAGAAGCCTTCCGAGCCAAGCACCTGTCCGGATTGCCAGGCCACCTACCACCAGGGGCGCTGGACCTGGGAGGCACCGGCGCCCGGCGCCGCCAGCCACCGCTGTCCGGCCTGTGAGCGGATCCGGGATGGAGTTCCCGCAGGCGAACTGCGGCTCTCGGGCCGTTTCCTGGCCGAGCATGCCGACGAGGTGATGCGGCTGGTGAGCAACACCGAGGAGCACATCCGCCAGGAGCATGCCCTGGAGCGCCTGATCGACAGCGACGGCGATCCCGCCAGCGGCGAGGTGCTGCTGCGCTTCACCGGCATCCACGCCACCCACGGCCTGGGTGAGGCCCTGGTGCATGCCTTCGGTGGAACGCTGGACGCACCCTTCGCGGACGCCGGCTCACCCATGCGCGCCAGCTGGCGGCGGGATTGAGCGAAACGCGCCGACGCCGGATCGCCGGCGCCATAGTGCCTTCACGCCCTGGCAGGACAGTGATGGCCGTGCCGAGCCTCAGGTCCCTGACCCGCCGTGAGCGGGTCGCCGAAGTGATGGATCAGCCGGGAATCGACCCCGCCGAGCACGCCCGTGCCCTGGCGGGGCTCCGGCGCATCAATGCCCTCAGCCGCTGCTCCGCCAGCCTGTTCGCACCGATCCGCGAGCTGGCGGAGCGCCGGCGCGGCACCCCCCTGCGGGTGCTGGATCTGGCCTGCGGAGGTGGTGACACCGCCATCGACCTGGCCCTGATGGCCCGGCGCAGCGGCCTTCCGCTGATCCTCGAAGGCTGCGACATCAGCCCCGGCGCCGTGGCGATCGCCCGGGCCAATGCCGAGCGCCGCGGCGCCGAGGCACGCTTCTTCGGCGCCGATGCCCTGGCCGATCCGCTGCCGTCGGGTCCCGCCGGGGCCGCCCCCGGCGGTTACGACGTGGTGCTCACCTCGCTCTTCCTCCACCACCTCGACGACCGCGACGCCGAGAGGCTGCTGGCCCTGATGGCCCGACGGGCCCGTCAGCTGGTGCTCGTCAACGACCTGATCCGCAGTCCCCTGGGCTACGGGCTGGCCTGGGTCGGCACCCGGCTGCTCAGCCGCTCCTGGATCGTGCACACCGATGGACCGCTGTCGGTGCAGGGGGCCTTCCAGCTCGCTGAGGTGGCCGCCATGGCCGAGCGGGCCGGGCTGGAGGGCGCCACACTGCGGCGCTGCTGGCCGGAGCGGTACCTGCTGAGCTGGTCCCGTGGCTGAGACCCTGCCCGGCGAGTTCTGGGATGTGCTGGTGATCGGAGCCGGTCCGGCCGGTGCCCTGGCCAGCCTGGATCTTGCGCGCCGGGGCCTGCGGGTGCTGCTGGTGGAGAAGCGCCGCTTCCCGCGCTGGAAGGTCTGCGGCGCCTGCTTCAACGGCCAGGCCCAGGCGGCGCTCGCCTCCGTGGGTCAGGGTCACCTGCTCGAGAGTCTGGGCGGGCTGCCGTTACGGCGGCTGCGGCTGGGCCTGGGCGGACGGCAGACGAGCTGTGCGCTGCCACCCGGGTGGGCCGTCTCCCCCAGCCG
>NZ_JAYGIA010000035.1:0-17291 GCF_034931165.1 Synechococcus sp. BA-124 BA4
GCCGGTGGGCGAGGCCGCCGCCGTCGCCGCCCGCCGGGCCGCTCCCCTGTGCAAGCACGACCTGGTGAGCCAGATGGTGGGGGAATTCCCGGAGCTGCAGGGGGTGATGGGAGCCAAGTACCTGCTGGCGGAGGGCGAATCCCGTGCCGTGGCCCTGGCGGTGCTGGAGCACTACCTGCCCCGCGGCGCCGGCGACGCCCTGCCGGGCTCGGTGGCGGGGGCGGTGCTGGCCCTGGCCGAACGGCTGGAGCTGCTGCTCAGCATCTTCGCCAGGGGGGAGCGGCCCAGCGGATCCTCCGATCCCTATGCCCTGCGCCGGGCTGGCAACGGCCTGCTGCAGATCCTCTGGGATCGGGACTGGTCGCTCGACCTGGTGGCCCTGACGGCCGAGGCCACCGCCCACTGGCAGCGGCTGCTGCCTTCGCTGGAGGTGCAGCCCCTGACCCTGGCCGCCGACCTGCTCGACTTCCTGCGCCAGCGGCTGGCCAGCCTGCTGGAGGAGGAGGGCTTCAGCGCCGATCTGGTCCAGGCGGTGGCGGGCGATGGGGTCTCCCTGGAGCGGCTGCTGCGGGATCCGGCCGATGCCCGGGCCCGGGTGGAGCTGCTGCGGCGCCTGCGCAGCGAAGGCAGCCTGCCCCTGGTGCAGGCGGTGGTGCAGCGGGCCTCCCGGCTCGCCGAGCAGGCCGATCTGGCGGCGGATCTGGTCAGCCCTGACGGGGTGGTGGATCCGGATCTCTTCGGTTCCCCCAGCGAGGCCGCCGTGCTGGCGGTGCTGGAGGGCCTGGCGGTCCATGCCGCCGCCAGCGGCACCGCCCGCTACGAGCCCCTGGCCCGGAGGCTGGGGGAGAGCGGCGCCACCCTGGCCGCCTTCTTCGACGGCGCCGACAGCGTCATGGTGCTCTGCGACGAGCCCGAGGTGCGCCGCAACCGCCTGCGACTGCTGGCCGTGCTGCGGAACCAGGCCTCGGTGCTCGCCGACTTCAGCCGTCTGGGTGGCTGAGAGGGGGGCTCTCCGGTTTCCCTGCCGCCGTCCTCCGTACTGTCGTCATCCGTGCCGTCACCCCCATTGCCGTCACCTTCGCCGTCGTCGCCCCTGTCGTCGCTGCTGCTGGAGTGTCTGGTGATCGGCGTGCTGATCCTGCTCAACGGCGTCCTGTCGGGATCTGAGCTGGCCATGATGTCGGCCCGGCGCCTGCGGCTGGAGCAGCAGGCGGAGCGCGGTCACCGGCCCGCGGCCATGGCCCTGCAGCTGATCCGCTCCCCCAACGACTTCCTCTCGACCGTGCAGATCGGCATCACGCTGATCGGCATCCTCAGCGGCGCCCTCGGTGGCTCCCGGGTGGCCCGGTCGCTGCAGCCGCTGCTCGAGGCTGTGCCGGCGCTGCGCCCCTGGTCCGAACCTCTCGCCCTGGGGATCGTGGTCACCCTGATCACCTTTCTCTCCCTGGTGCTGGGGGAGCTGGTGCCGAAGCGCATCGCCCTCAGCGACCCGGAGCGCATCGCCTGCGCTGTGGCGCCCCTGATGCGGACCCTGTCCCGCTGGCTGGCCCCCCTGGCCCACCTGCTGGGGGCCTCCACCGATCGCCTTCTCGGACTGATGGGCATCGGCGAGACCGGTGAGCCGGAGATCACCGAGGAGGAGATCAGGACCCTGCTGCGCCGCGGAACGGAATCCGGCCTGTTCGAGGTGGCGGAGCACGCCATGGTGGAGCGGGTGTTCCGCCTGGCCGATCGACCCGTCAAGGCGATCATGACGCCCCGCACCGACATCTGCTGGCTGGATCTCGCCGAGTCTCCCCAGGCCCATCTCCAGCGGGTGATGGAAGTGAATCACTCCCTGTTTCCAGTGGCCCGCGGCAGCCTCGACGACTGCCTGGGGGTGGTCCGGGGCCGCACCCTGCTGGCGGCCCAGCTCGGCGACGGACCCCGTGACATCTAAGCCCTGCTGCAGCCGCCCCTGTTCGTGGGCGAAAGCACCCGGGCCCTGAAGCTGATTGAGCAGTTCAAGAGCACGGGCATCCACATCGCCCTGGTCACTGACGAATTCGGCGGCATCGAAGGGCTGGTGACCCTCAACGACATGATGGAGGCGATCGTCGGTGATCTCTCCACCGGCCAGGACCGGGAGGACCCGATGATCATCGTTCGCCAGGACGGCTCCTGGCTCCTCGATGGCGCCCTGGACATCGCCGACTTCAAGGACCTGGTGGGGAAGGGCCGGCTGCCGGACGAGGTCCGGGGCGGCTACCAGACGCTTGGGGGGTTCGTGATGCACTACCTCGAGCACATCCCCCGGGCCGGTGACGGATTCGAGTGGGACGACCTGCGCATCGAAGTTGTCGACATGGACGGCAACCGGGTCGACAAGCTGATGGTCAGCCGCTTCGACCGCGACTCCGATCAGCCGCAAAGGCCCACCCCGACGAAAGGTCCTCCGGCCTGAGGATGTCCTCAGGCCGGCCTGGCTCTCACTTGGCGACCAGGACGGGCTCCTTGACGGCGTCGGAATCGGGATCCACGGGCGGCGGCGTGACGGCGTGGACGCCCGCCGGCTTCATCGCCGAACGCGGCTCGGCACCCGCCAGAATCGCTTCGGCCTCCTCGACCGAACGCACGGCACTGGGGACCGGCTTGTAACCGGCGGGAGCCAGGGCCTGTCCCCGCAGCACCGCGCCCAGGGTGAGCACGGTGAGCTTGATCTGCTGCCAGGGGTTCATCGCCACCACCCGCTTGTAGAGGTAGCTGTCGAAGGTGAGGCGCTGCACGTCCTTGTCATCGCACATCTCCACGAACGCCTCGCGGGCGGCATCGTTGCTGTAGAAGATGTTCTGAAGCAGTTCCAGCACCTTGTAGGTGGCGCCGTACTTGCGGTCCCACTTGCGGATGTAGACCTTGAGATCCTTCTCGGTGGGGATGCGGCTGCCGGAGGCGCTGGCGGCGACGATCTCCTCGGCACACATCCGGCCGCTCTTGGCGGCGAAGTAGATGCCTTCGCCGGAGCTCTTGGTGACGTAACCGGCCGCGTCGCCCACCAGGGCCATACGGCCCACCACCCGCCGGGGGCGGGGATGCTCGGGGATCGGGTGCGCTTCCACCTTGATCACCTCGCCGCGCAGCAGCCGGCGGCTGGCCCGCTCGCGGATGCCCTTCTGGAGCCCCTTGATCAGGGACTGGTTGGCCTGCATGGTGCCGGTGCCCACCGCCACGTGGTCGTACTTGGGGAACACCCAGGCGTAGAAGTCCGGCGAGACGTCGGTGCCGACGTACATCTCGGCCAGATCCTCGTAGTAGGCCATCTCCTCGGCAGGGAGACGGATCCGCTCCTGGAAGGCGATCGCCACGTTGTAGTCACCGGCGTCCATGGCCTTGGCCACCCGGCTGTTGGCCCCGTCGGCGCCGACGATCAGATCCACCTCGAGGGTCTTGAGTTCACCGGTGGGGCCGCCGGAGGAGTAGTCGGCGTAGTGGAGGGTGTAGGGACCCTGGCGCTGGCTGCCGGTGTCGATGCTCTGCACCAGCCCGTTGACCAGATGGGCACCGAGTTCGGCGGCCCGGTTGCGCAGGAAACCGTCGAGAACCTCGCGGCGGCACATGCCGATGTATTCGTTGCTGTTCTCCAGGTGGATGTCCACCTCCCTGTTGGAGGGAGAGATCATCCGCATGTTCCGCACTTTGCGGTCGATGATCGATTCCGGCAGGTCGAATTCCTCGACCATGCACAGGGGGATCGCGCCACCGCAGGGTTTGGCGTTGTCGAGCTTGCGCTCGAACAGCCAGGTCTCGATGCCGGCCTTGGCGAGAACTTCCGCAGCACAGGAACCGCTGGGGCCGCCGCCCACGACTGCCACTCGCAACATCTTGAAACCTGCTCCGCCATTGGGATGTGGGACGGAAGCTAACACCGCCGGACGGGTGAGCGCCCGGTAGAGAAACCTCTGAAATGACCCCCCACCTAGGATGGGTGACGCTCGAAGTTGGGGCCGTGTCGGCCTCCGCCTCGGTGATTCCCCCCCGGTGATGCCCCTCGGTGACGACATCCCGCTGGCCCGGCGCACCACGCCCCGCCCGCGCCGGCCGGCCTCCCTCCCCAGGCGGATCGCCCAGGTCGTGTTCACCGGCGCCCTGCTGGCCGGTGGCACCGTTCTGCTGTTGATCGGCCCGCTGCGCACCTGGATCACGCCCACACCGGTGCCGGGTCTGTCCGCCCGTCTCGGGCCGGACGGCCGGCTCCTCGGCCACTTCCCCTATCCCGAGGCCGATCCCGCCGACCTGGTGGCCATCGCTCCGGGCCTGAGCCTGAAGCCGGATGCGGCCCGGGCCCTGGAGGCCATGCGGGCCGCCGCCGATGCCGACGGCGTCGTCCTCACCGTGCTCAGTGCCTGGCGCAGTGTCGATCTGCAGAAGCAGCTGTTCTTCGATGTCAAGGCCGAGCGCAACCAGACGTCCATCGACCGGGCCCGGGTAAGTGCGCCGCCGGGTTTCTCCGAACACAGCACCGGCTTCGCCGTGGATCTGGGGGACGGTCGCCTGCCGGCCACCAACCTCATGGAGAGCTTCGAGGCCACCGAGGCCTACCGCTGGCTCGATCGCCACGCGGCCCGCTTCCATTTCGTCCGTTCCTTCCCCAGGGGCAACCCGCAGGGCGTGAGCTACGAACCCTGGCACTGGCGCTTCGAAGGTTCCAGCGAAGCCCTGGAGATGTTCGAGCCGGCTCAGCGGCTGGCCCGCTGAGCCGGCGGGTTCGGGGACCCGCCGCCGGGCTTGAAGGAGGGGGTGGGAGTAGGATCAAGATTCGCTTCAACGTTCGCCATAGGTCCCACCGGGCCGGCGCGGCAGGGTTTCCCAAAAACCATGACGAAGCGTCAGAGCGCTGGTTGGTCCCTGTTCAGGGCCCTGGACATTCTGTCCCGCCCACCTCAAACGCCCAGCTGAACGCAACGTTGGCAGCGACATGTCTTCTTCGTCTCGCCATCAACGCCCCGTTTCCCTGGAGACGACCACCGTCGATTCGATTCCGTCGAACCCCTTCCCACACCTTCGCAGGACGACATTCCCATGAGCGGCGACATCAAAGGCGCCCCGATACGCAATATCGCGATCATTGCCCACGTCGACCACGGCAAGACCACCCTGGTGGACGCCCTGCTCGAGCAGTCCGGCATCTTCCGCGAAGGTGAAGCGGTGCCCACCTGTGTGCTCGATTCCAACGATCTGGAGCGGGAGAGGGGAATCACGATCCTCTCCAAGAACACCGCCGTGGATTACAACGGCATCCGCATCAACATCGTCGACACCCCCGGTCACTCCGACTTCGGCGGTGAGGTGGAGCGGGTGCTGGGCATGGTGGATGGCTGTCTGCTGATCGTGGACGCCAACGAAGGCCCCATGCCCCAGACCCGCTTCGTGCTCAAGAAGGCCCTCGAAAAGGGTCTGCGGCCCATCGTCTTCGTCAACAAGATCGACCGGGCCCGGGTCGATCCCGAGCAGGCGGTCGACAAGGTGCTCGATCTGTTCATCGAGCTCGGCGCCGACGACGACCAGTGCGATTTCACCTATCTCTTCGGCAGCGGCATGGGCGGGTACGCCAAGCCCGACATGGCCACCGAGAGCGACAACATGAAGCCGCTGTTCGACGCCATCCTGCGGCATGTGCCGCCGCCGGTGGGTGACCCCACCAAGCCCCTGCAGATGCAGGTCACCACCCTCGACTACTCCGATTTCCTCGGCCGGATCATGATCGGCCGGGTCCACAACGGCACGATCGCCGGCGGACAGAACGTCGCCCTGATCCGCGACGACGGCAGCATCAAGCGCGGCCGGATCAGCAAGCTGCTCGGCTTCCAGGGGCTGCAGCGGGTGGAGATCCCCGAAGCCCGGGCTGGCGATCTGGTGGCTGTCGCCGGTTTCGATGAGGTCAACATCGGCGAGACGATCGCCTGCCCCGACCACCCCGAGGCCCTGCCGCTGATCAAGGTGGACGAACCCACCCTGCAGATGACCTTCGTCGTCAACGACTCCCCCTTCGCTGGCAAGGAAGGCAAGTTCGTCACCAGCCGCCAGCTGCGCGACCGCCTGCAGCGGGAGCTGCTCACCAACGTGGCCCTGCGGGTCGAGGACACCGACTCCCCCGACCGTTTCTCCGTCTGCGGCCGCGGTGAGCTGCACCTCGGCATCCTGATCGAGACGATGCGCCGCGAGGGCTTCGAGTTCCAGGTGTCCCAGCCCCAGGTGATCTTCCGCACCATCGACGGCACCCCCCACGAGCCGTTCGAGACCCTGGTGATGGACGTGCCCGAGGAGGCGGTGGGCAGCTGCATCGAGAAGCTGGGCATCCGCAAGGGCGAGATGCAGAACATGGAGGCCACCAGCGACGGCCGCACCCAGCTGGAGTTCGTGGTGCCCTCGCGGGGCCTGATCGGCTTCCGGGGTGAATTCATCCGCGCCAGCCGCGGTGAAGGGATCATGAGCCACTCCTTCCTCGACTACCGCCCCATGCAGGGCGACTTCGACGCCCGTCGCAACGGCGTGCTGATCGCCTTCGAGGAAGGCACTGCCACCTTCTATGCCCTCAAGGGCGCCGAGGATCGGGGCCAGTTCTTCATCACCCCCGGCACCAAGGTCTACAAGGGGATGATCGTCGGCGAGCACAACCGTCCGCCCGACCTCGAACTCAACGTCTGCAAGGCCAAGCAGGTCACCAACATCCGCTCGGCCGGTGCCGAGGTGCTCGACACCCTCCAGTCCCCCATCCAGATGACCCTGGAGCGGGCCCTGGAGTACATCGGCCCCGACGAGATGCTGGAGGTCACCCCCGAGTCGATCCGGCTGCGCAAGATGCCGGTGAAGAAGCCCGCCAAGCGTTGAATCCCGGCGCCCCATCCGCCGATGAGGAAACCCTGCTGCAGGCCGACCCTCGCCTGCGGCAGGCCGTCGACCACTTCAATGCGGCCGAATGGTATGCCTGCCACGACGGTTTCGAGGAGCTCTGGCACGAGACCCAGGGCCCGATGCGGCCCGTGCTCCAGGGGCTGCTGCAGATCGCCGTGGCCGAACTGCACCTCGAACGTGACAACCGCCGTGGCGCCACGGTGCTGATGGGCGAGGGGCTGGGCCGGCTGCGGGGTTGCGGCGATGAGGCCCTGGGGCTGGCCCTGGGGCCCGTCCGGCTCCTGGCCGCCCAGCGGCTGGAGGCTCTGCAGGGGCAGGCCGATCTCTCCGGCCTGCCCCTGCCGCGCCTGGAACTGGCGCGGGGAACGGGCACGGCGCCGGTACATTGAGCACACTCAAGGCCTCCACGATTTCCACCTTGACCCTGCCCCCCCGACCATTGCTGTTCGTGCTCGCCGCGGGATTCGTGGGCGCCGCCCTGCTGGTGCTCCCCTCAAGTCCCGTCGCGGCCCAGGCCCCGGCCGCCACGGTCCAGGCGCCGAAGCCGAAGGCACCCGCCACCGGCATGGTCACGATCGAGTCCGACGTGCAGCAGGCCGACAACCAGAACGGCATTGTCACCGCCACGGGCAACGTGCGCATCGTCTATGCCGACCGCGGCATGACGGCCACCTCGCGCCAGGCCCAGTACTTCAGCAACGAGGGGCGTCTGGTGCTCACCGGGGATGTCGATGTGATCGACACCGATGGCCAGCGGCTGCGGGCGGAGCGTCTGGTGTATCAACTCGACAGCGAACGCATGCTGGCGGAGCCGCCGGCCGGCAAGCAGGTCTTCAGCAAGTTCCGCCTGCAGCAGCAGGGCACCTCCAAGCCTGACGCAGCCAAGCCTGCCCCCCCCAAGCCGTGAGCCTGGTTCTGGAGAGGGTGGCGATCACCCTCGCCGGCCGCCGCCTGGTGTCCGACGTGAGCCTGGATCTCCACCCCGGGGAGGTGGTGGGGCTGCTGGGACCCAACGGGGCCGGCAAGACCACCACCTTCAACCTGGTCACCGGCCTGCTGCGCCCCGACTGCGGTGCGGTGCTGCTGGACGGGGAGTCGGTGGCCCACCTGCCCATGCCCCGGCGCGCCCGCCTGGGCATCGGCTACCTCCCCCAGGAGGCAAGTGTGTTCCGCCAGCTCAGCGTCCGCGACAACCTGATGCTCGCCCTGCAGGAGAGCGGTTCGGATCCGGCCGGCCGCCGCAGGCGCCTGGAGGTGCTGATCGAGGACTTCCATCTCAGCGGCTTCCAGCACCGCCGCGGCTACCAGCTCTCCGGCGGCGAGCGGCGCCGCTGTGAGGTGGCCCGGGCGCTGGCGGTGGGCGACCAGGGCCCCCGTTACCTGCTGCTCGACGAACCCTTCGCGGGGGTGGATCCCATGGCGGTCGCCGATCTCCAGGCCCTGATCGACAGCCTGCGCGGCCGGGGCATGGGCGTGCTGATCACCGATCACAATGTCCGCGAGACCCTGGCGATCACCGACCGGGCCTACATCCTGGCCGATGGCAGGATCCTTGCCTCCGGTGCCTCCCATTCCGTGGCCAACGATCCCCTGGTGCGGCGCCATTACCTCGGCGAGGGCTTCCAGCTTTGAAGGGGGCCCTGCTGGAGAAGCGCCCCACCTGGCTGCAGCTGCCGGGTGGCGAACGGCTGCGCGACTGGAAACGGGTGCCGCGCTGGCGGGATCTGCCCCTGCTTGACCGCTGGCTCCTGCAGGAACTGCTGGGCCCGCTGCTGTTCGGCATCGCCGCCTTCACGGCCGTCTCCCTCTCGGTGGGGGCGGTGTTCGAGCTGGTGCGGCGGGTGGCCGAGTCCGGCCTGCCGGTGCTGGCGGCCGTCAGGGTGCTGCTGCTGCGCCTGCCCTCCTTCCTGGTGCTGTCCTTCCCGATGGCCACCCTGATGGCCACCCTGCTGGCCTACAGCCGGCTGTCGGGGAGCAGCGAACTGACCGCCCTGCGCAGCGTCGGGGTGAGCACCCGTCGCATGGTGCTGCCGGCCCTGGCCCTGGCCCTGGTGATGAGCCTGCTCACCTTCGTGTTCAACGACGCGATCGTGCCGCGGGCGAATCTGGCGGCCACCAACAGCCTCGAACGGGCCCTGGGCAAGGCGATTGCCACCGAGCAGAGCGACAACGCCCTCTACTCCCGCTTCACCGACGTCAAGCTCCCCAACGGCGAATCGGTGAAGTGGCTGACCCACATCTTCCATGCCCGCCAGTTCCGCAAGGGGGTCATGCTTGATGTCACCCTGCTCGACTTCTCCCGCCACGGCTACCGGCAGATGCTCACGGCCCTCACCGGCAAGTGGAACGAGCAGCAGGGCATGTGGGAGTTCAAAAAGGGCCGCATCACCAACATCGACATCGCCACCGGCACCACCACGTCCGCCAGCTTCGACCGGTACCTCTACCCCTTCTCCCGGGACCCGATCGAGGTGGCCCAGCTGCCCACCGACGCCAGCACCATGACCGTCGGCCAGGCCCTGACGGCGGAGCGGCTGCTGCTGGAGGCCAACAACACCAAGGAGGCACGGCGGCTGCGGGTGCGCATCCAGGAGAAGTTCGCCTTCCCGGCCATCTGCCTGGTGTTCGGCCTGATCGGCAGCAGCCTGGGGGTGCGCCCCAATTCGCGCACCAGCCGCAGCCAGGGCTTCGGCATCAGCGTGCTGCTGATCTTCGGCTACTACCTGATGTCCTTCATTTTCAGCTCCCTGGGGATCACGGGCACCCTGATGCCCTTCATGGCGGCCTGGCTGCCGGTGGTCATCGGCCTGGCCGGAGGGCTCTGGCTGCTGCGCCAGGCGAGCCGCTGAGGCCCCACCGGGGGGACGGCACGGCAAAGTGGATCGGTTTCGATCCGCTCCTTTGGTGAACGATCCGGTCATCGGCCTCGGCCTCGCGGCCTTCGCCCTGCTCCTGCTGGTGCTGCCCATCGCCTTCTGGTCCGTCAGCGGCGGTCACAGCAACCCGGTGGTCAGGGTCCTGGTGGCCTCGGCCAATCTCTGTCTGACGGCCCAGCTGGTGCTGCGCTGGTGGGAATCGGGCCACTTCCCGATCAGCAACCTCTACGAGTCGCTCTGCTTCCTGGCCTGGGCCTGCACCCTCACCCAGCTGCTGGTGGAGCGCAGCTGGCCCAACCCGCTGGTGGCGGCGGCGGCCACGCCCATGGGCCTGGGCTGCGTGGCCTTCGCCAGCTTCGCCCTGCCGGATCGCCTCCAGGAGGCCTCGCCCCTGGTGCCGGCGCTGCGCTCCAGCTGGCTGGTCATGCACGTCAGCGTGATCATGGTCAGCTACGCCGCCCTGCTGGTGGGCTCCCTGCTGTCGGTGGCGGTGCTGTTCGTCGACCGCAACGAGGATCTGGAGCTGCGCAGCAGCTCGATCGGCAGCGGCGGCTTCCGCCAGGCCCGGCTGGCCAGCGACGGCCCCGGTGCCATGGCGCTCAGCAGCAGCAGCTTCCGCATCAGTGAACAGCTCGACAGCCTCAGCTACCGCACGATCACGGTGGGCTTCCTGCTGCTCTCGGTGGGCCTGGTGAGCGGGGCGGTCTGGGCCAACGAGGCCTGGGGCAGCTGGTGGAGCTGGGACCCCAAGGAAACCTGGGCCCTGATCTGCTGGCTGGTGTACGCCGCCTACCTGCACACCCGCCTGATCCGCGGCTGGCAGGGGCGCCGGCCGGCGCTGGTGGCCTCGGCGGGCCTGGTGGTGATCGCCGTCTGCTACATCGGCGTCAACCTGCTGGGCATCGGCCTGCACAGCTACGGCTGGTTCCTGGGCAGCTGAGCCGTAGGGATCCAACAAAAAGGCCGCCCGTTGGGGGCGGCCACGTCACCCTCAGACCAGCGCCGGTTCGGGGCAGCGGCTGTTGCGGATGCCGGTGATGGCCTCGGCGTAGTCGGCGTGGCCGAAGACCCCCGAACCGCTGACGATCGCGTTGGCACCGGCCTCGATCACCTGCCAGGCGTTGCCGGCCTTGATGCCGCCGTCGACCTCGATCCAGGGATCCAGACCCCGCTCATCACAGAGGCGACGCAGCTGGCGGATCTTCTCCACCTGGGAGGGGATGAAGCTCTGGCCGCCGAAGCCGGGGTTGACGCTCATGATCAGCACCAGATCACAGAGCTCCAGGCAGTACTCGAGGGTGTCGAGGGGGGTGCTGGGGTTGAGCACGGCACCGGCCATCTTGCCCAGGTCCTTGATCTGGCTGAGGTTGCGGTGCAGGTGGGGGCAGGCCTCCACCTGGACGCTGATGATGTCGGCGCCGGCCTTGGCGAAATCGGCCACGTACTTCTCGGGCTCGACGATCATCAGGTGAACGTCCAGGGGCTTGGTGGTCACCGGGCGCAGGGCCTCGACGATCAGCGGGCCGATGGTGATGTTGGGCACGAAGCGGCCGTCCATCACGTCCACGTGGATCCAGTCGGCACCGGCGGCGTCGACGGCCCGCACGTCGTCGCCGAGGCGGGAGAAGTCGGCCGAAAGGATCGACGGGGAGATCACCAGGGGCTTGGTGCTCATGGACGGCCACCGCAGCGGAAGAATGAAGGGATTGTAAGGAGCGGCCCACCATGGGTCTCCCGGGGTGCTCCCGGGCGCGCTGATACGATGGCCCCGCTTCGACTCCGAGAGGCCTTGCAGCGGCTGGATCTTTCCCCGCTTTGCCTGCGGTCCGCCTCCGGCGTGCCGGCCCCTCGTTGAGGCCCCTCCCCCTGCCGGACCGTTGTGGATCGCACTCTTATCCAGGAACTGCTCGAAGTCGTCGAGCAGGCCGCCATCGCCTCCGCCCACCTGACTGGGCTCGGCAAGAAGGACGAAGCCGATGCGGCCGCCGTCGAGGCGATGCGCACCCGCATGGGCAGCATCGCCATGCAGGGCCGCATCGTCATCGGCGAGGGTGAGCGGGATGAAGCTCCGATGCTGTACATCGGTGAGGAGGTGGGCAGCGGCACCGGCCCCGGCGTCGACTTCGCCGTCGATCCCTGCGAGGGCACCAACCTCTGCGCCAATGCCCAGGACGGCTCGATGGCCGTGCTGGCAGCCAGCGACCGTGGCGGCCTGTTCTATGCCCCGGACTTCTACATGAAGAAGCTGGCGGCGCCCCCGGCCGCCAAGGGCAAGGTGGACATCCGCAAGAGCGCCACCGAGAACATCGCCATCCTCAGCGAGGTCCTGGGCCTGGCCCCCAGCGAACTCACCATTGTGGTGATGGACCGCGCCCGCCACAAGGACCTGATCGCCGAGATCCGCGCCACCGGCGCCCGCGTCAAGCCGATCAGCGACGGTGACGTGCAGGCCGCCATCGCCTGCGGCTTCGCCGGCACCGGCACCCACTGCCTGATGGGCATCGGCGCCGCCCCCGAAGGTGTGATCTCCGCCGCCGCCCTGCGGGCCCTCGGCGGCCATTTCCAGGGCCAGCTCGTGTACGACCCCGCCGTCGCCCAGACCAGCGAGTGGGCCGACTACACCAAGGAGGGCAACATCGCCCGGCTCAACGAGATGGGCATCACCGACGTCGACAAGGTCTATGAGGCCGAGGAACTGGCCTCCGGCGAGAACGTGGTCTTCGCCGGCAGCGGCATCACCCCCGGCCTGCTGTTCAAGGGCGTCGTCTTTGAGGCCGACTGCACCCGCACCAGCAGCCTGATCATCAGCACCCTCGACCGCAGCGCCCGCTTCACCGATACGGTGCACATCAAGGAGGGCGCCAAGAGCATCGCCCTGCGCTGATCCCACCAGAGTCCGGACCTCGGAGCCCGCCTCCATGCACATCGCCGTCGTCGGTCTGAGCCATCGCACGGCTCCGGTGGAAATCCGCGAGCGCCTGAGCATCCCCGAGCAGACCATGGAGGACTCCCTCCAGCGTCTGCGGGCGGATGAGCAGGTGATCGAGGCCTCGATCCTGAGCACCTGCAACCGGCTGGAGATCTACACGCTCCTGCGCCACCCCGAACAGGGCATCACCGCCGTCGGCGACTTCCTCAGCCGCCAGTCCGGTCTGGCGGTGGAGGAGCTGCGCCCCCACCTGTTCACCTACCACCACGAGGAGGCCGTGGGCCACCTGCTGCGGGTGGCCGCCGGGCTCGACAGCCTGGTGCTCGGGGAGGGTCAGATCCTCTCCCAGGTGAAGAAGATGGTGCGGCTGGGCCAGGAGCACCGCTCCGTGGGCCCGATCCTCAACCGCCTGCTCAACCAGGCGGTCAGCACCGGCAAGCGGGTCCGCACCGAGACCAACCTGGGCACCGGGGCGGTCTCGATCAGCTCGGCGGCCGTCGAGCTGGCCCAGCTGAAGGTGGGCCAGGCCCGGGGTACCGATGAGCTGGTGCCGCTCGACCAGGAGCAGGTGGCGGTGGTGGGCGCCGGCCGCATGGCCCGGCTGCTGCTGCAGCACCTGCAGGCCAAGGGCTGCCGCGGGGTGGTGGTGCTCAACCGCACCGTCGCCCGGGCCGAGGCCCTGGCGGCCGATTTCCCCACCCTGCCCGTGCAGTGCCGTCCCCTGGACGACCTGGATCACTGCCTGAGCACCTGCTCGCTGGTGTTCACCAGCACCGGCGCCGAGGAGCCGATCATCACGGCCCGGCGGCTGGAGGGGCTGAACCGCCGTTCCAGCCTGATGCTCATCGACATCGGCGTGCCCCGCAACATCAGCGCCGATGCGGCCGACCTGCAGGGTGTCGACAGTTTCGACGTCGACGATCTCCAGGAGGTGGTCGCCCGCAACCAGGAGGCCCGGCGGGAGATGGCCGCCGAGGCCGAAGGGCTGCTGGCCGAGGAATCACGCCTGTTCCTGGAATGGTGGGACGGCCTCGAGGCGGTGCCCCTGGTCAACCGGCTGCGGCTCCAGCTGGAGGACATCCGGGAGCAGGAGCTGCAGAAGGCCCTCAGCCGCATGGGTCCGGACCTCTCCGCCCGGGAGCGGAAGGTGGTCGAGGCCCTCAGCAAGGGCATCATCAACAAGATCCTGCACACGCCGGTCACCCGGCTGCGGGCCCCCCAGCCCCGCCAGCAGCGGCGGGCGGCCATGGGGGTGCTGCAGGACCTCTTCGAGCTTCACGACGACCCACCGGAGGCCTGAGCCCCGCCTCCGGGAGGGTCCCCGCTTCACCGGCTCCAGCCCCACCATTCACTGCAACGGAACATGAACCGAGAAGCCGCAGCGCCACGCTCCGCGTCACCACGCTCCAGTACGGTCTGGCCAGCCATGAACCGAGGACTGGGCTCATGAAACGCGTTCTGGCCATCATCCTGGGAGGCGGTGCGGGGACCCGTCTCTACCCCCTCACCAAGATGCGGGCGAAGCCCGCCGTTCCCCTCGCCGGGAAATACCGACTGATCGATATTCCCATCAGCAACTGCATCAACTCCGAGATCAACAAGATCTACGTGCTGACGCAGTTCAACAGCGCTTCGCTCAACCGTCACCTGACGATGAGCTACAACCTCTCCTCCGGTTTCGGCCAGGGCTTCGTCGAGGTGCTCGCCGCCCAGCAGACCCCCGACAGCCCCAGCTGGTTCGAAGGCACGGCCGATGCGGTGCGCAAGTACCAGTGGCTGTTCCAGGAGTGGGACGTGGACCACGTCCTGATCCTCTCCGGTGACCAGCTCTACCGGATGGACTACAGCAAGTTCGTACAGCACCACATCGACTGCGGCGCCGACCTGACGGTGGGGGCCCTGCCGGTGGATGCGGCCCAGGCGGAGGGCTTCGGCCTGATGCGCACCTCCTCCGACGGCCGGATCCTGGAGTTCAGCGAGAAGCCCAAGGGCGATGCCCTCGAGGCCATGCGGGTGAACACCGAGAGCCTGGGCCTGTCGGCCGAGGAGGCCGCCAAGCGGCCCTACCTGGCCTCAATGGGGATCTACGTCTTCAACCGCAACACCCTGTTCGACCTGCTGGCCAGCCATCCGGAGGCCACCGACTTCGGCAAGGAGATCATCCCCACCTCCCTCACCCAGGGGGATCACCTGCAGACCTTCCTCTTCGACGACTACTGGGAGGACATCGGCACGATCGGGGCGTTCTATGAGGCCAACCTGGCCCTCACCGACCAGCCCAACCCGGCCTTCTCCTTCTACGACGAGAAGTTCCCCATCTACACCCGGCCCCGCTACCTGCCCCCCAGCAAGCTGCAGGACGCCCAGGTGACCCAGTCGATCATCGGCGAGGGATCCCTGCTCAAGGCCTGCAGCATCCACCACTGCGTGCTCGGGGTGCGCTCCCGGGTCGAGGACGAGGTGGTGCTCCAGGACACCCTGGTGATGGGGGCCGACTTCTTCGAGTCCTCCGAGGAACGGCTGGTGCTGCGGGAACGGGGCGGCACCCCCATCGGCGTCGGCCGGGGCACCACGGTGAAGGGGGCGATCCTCGACAAGAACGTGCGCATCGGCCGCGACGTCACCATCGTCAACAAGGACCGGGTCGAGGAGGCCGACCGGCCGGAGCTCAACTTCTACATCCGCAACGGCATCGTCGTGGTGGTGAAGAACGGCACGATCGCCGACGGCACGGTGATCTGAGCTCCACGCCGGGGGAGGGCTGGGCCAGCAGTTGCTGACATCCCTCCCCGGGACACCGACGCTCCGCCGACCGCTGGCCACAGTGGCGGGGAAGCAAGACAGTCACGCTCCTATGGGCAAGGCGCATTTCGGACTCATCGGCCTCGGCGTGATGGGTGAGAATCTGGTCCTCAACGCCGAGAGAAACGGTTTCTCGAGCGTCGTCTACAACCGGACCTACGCCAAGACCGAGGAATTCCTGGCCGGACGTGGCGCCGGCAAGGACATCGTGGGGGCGGCCAGCCTCGAGGAGTTCGTGGCGGCGCTGGAGCGACCCCGCCGCATCCTGATGATGGTGAAGGCGGGCGATCCGGTGGATGCCACCATCGCCAGCATCTCGCCGCTGCTGGAGGAAGGGGATCTGCTGATCGACGGCGGCAACTCCCTGTACACCGACACCGAACGGCGGGTCAAGGAGCTGGAGAGCAAGAGCTTCGGCTACATCGGCATGGGCGTCTCCGGCGGCGCCAAGGGGGCCCTGGAGGGGCCGAGCATGATGCCCGGCGGCACCAAGGCGGCCTACGACGCCATCGAGAGCCTGGTCACCAAGATGGCCGCCCAGGTGGAGGACGGCCCCTGCGTCACCTACATCGGCCCCGGCGGCGCCGGCCATTTCGTCAAGACCGTCCACAACGGCATCGAGTACGGCATCGAACAGATCCTGGCCGAGGCCTACGACCTGATGAAACGCATCGGCGGCATGGACGGCGACGCCATGGCCGATGTGCTGGGCGGCTGGAACCAGACCGAGGAGCTGGCCTCCTTCCTGGTGGAGATCACCGAGGTGTGCCTGCGCACCAAGGATCCCGAGAGCGGCGGTGATCTGGTGGAGCTGATCGTCGATGCCGCCGGCCAGAAGGGCACCGGCCTGTGGACCGTGGTCAGCGCCCTCGAGATGGGCGTGCCCGTGCCCACCATCTACGCCGCCCTCAATGCCCGGGTGCTGAGCTCCCTGCGCAGCGAGCGGATGGCGGCCGAAGCGGTGCTGCACGCCCCCGCCCCCCACAGCTTCCCGCTCGGGGAGCCGGCCACCGGCATGGCGCCGCTGCGGGATGCCTGCATCCTGGCCTGCATCGCCAGCTACGGCCAGGGCATGGCCCTGCTGCAGGAGGCCTCCAAGCTGCACGACTACAACCTCGATTTCTCGGCCATCGGCCAGATCTGGAAGGGGGGCTGCATCATCCGGGCCCGGCTGCTGCAGCGCATCCAGGACGCCTACGGCGCCGATCCGTCCCTGCCCAACCTGATGCTGGATCCCTGGTTCGCCGCCCAGGTCAACCAGAGGCTGGCGGGGCTGCGCCAGGTGGTGGCCGGAGCGGCCCTGGCGGGCATCCCCGTGCCCTGCCTCAGCAGCACCCTCGACTACATCGACAGCTACCGCACCGGCCGCCTGCCCCAGAACCTGGTGCAGGCCATGCGCGACTGCTTCGGCTCCCATACTTATGAGCGCACGGACCGCCTCGGCGCGTTCCACACCGAGTGGCTCGTTTGACCGAACCGAGCACCCGCTACCAGCTGATCGTCGCCGCCAGCCCCGAACACCTGGCGCGCCAGGCGGCCGAGCAGATCGCCTCCGGCATCGATCTGGCCCTGGCCGAGCGGGACCGGGCCCAGATCGCCCTGGCGGGCGGTGAAACGCCCCGGGCGGCCTACGCCCGACTGGCCGAGGAACACCTGCCCTGGGAGCGGGTCGATGTGCTGCTGGGGGACGAACGCTGGGTGCCGGCCGACGACCCCTCCAGCAATGCCCGCATGCTGCGGGAAACCCTGCTGGCCCACCCGCCGGCCAGCCACGCCCGCTTCCACCCGGTGCCCAC
>NZ_JAYGIA010000036.1:0-17080 GCF_034931165.1 Synechococcus sp. BA-124 BA4
CCGCCGGGGTGGCCGCCGCCGCGGGCCGGTAGGCGCTGTTGCTGCCGTCGTCGAGCACCAGCTCGCGCAGGGCCGTGGCCTGCTCGGCGGCAAAGGCGGCCGGCCCCGGCTCCATCACATTGGTGGGCTGGAGCGGCAGCCCCCCGGCGCTGAGCTCCACCTCGCCGAAGCGGAACTGGCCGAACAGACCGTTGACGCTGAGGGTCTCCGGGAAGCGCACCCACATGCCCTCGTAGGGCTCCAGATCGAGGGCGCTGCTGCGCTGGGCGAGCAGGTCAGGGATGTCGACCCGTTGCGTGTCACCCAGGCGGCCCTGCCCTTCCACCGTCAGGGCGCTGACGGCCGTGATCACCGTCTGGCCGAAGCGCTCGGCCACCGTGCCGGTGAGCCGCACCCGGTCACCGATCACCACATCGACATTCGTGCCCGTCAGGGGGTAGGCCACGTAGAGCCCCTCGGAGGTGAGGGCGCTGGTGTCCCAGTCGCCGGTCTCCTCCTGCAGGAAGAAGCCACCCAGTTCGGCGCTGGCCTGGAAGTCGCCCACCACCACGGCGCTGAGGGTCACGCTCTGGTTCAGGAGGGGGCTGCTGGCGCCGCTGCCCTGCACCGCCGAGATCCGGCTGATGCGGTCGTTGTCGGCGATGGTGACCGCGGCACTGCCCGCCCCAGCGGCAATCGTGTGGCCCGTCGGTGCGGTCAGCTCGATAAGCAGGGTCTCGGGGCCTTCATTGAGGACGTCATCAAGCACCGCGATGGTCAGATCAACGCTGGCCGCTCCCGCCGGGATCAGCACCGAGGCCGGCAGGGGGCTGGCCAGGTCGCTGGCGTCGGCCAGACCGACCCCGCTGACCAGGCGGATCGGAACCGCCAGGGCCGCCACCGTGGAGCCGGTGCGGCTGATGCGCAGGCTGGCCCCATCGCCGGATTCGCTCGCCACGGCGTCGATGGCCGCGATCGCGACCTCAGGCAGCCCCGGCGGCGTCGCCACCGACAGGCGCAGATCGTCGATGGCAAGGCCGTGGTCGTTGCCGGGATCGTTGATCTCCGCCCAGCGCAGCCAGAGGGTGGCGTCGGCCGCCCAGGGGCTGGCCGAGAGGTCGAGGCTGCCGCCCACACCAGCCACCCTGCCGGCGCCGTTGCCATCGACCGCACCGGCCGTGCTGCCGGTCACCGGTGAGGCCCAGTTGAAGCTGGCCCCCGGCGTGGCCCAGAGGCCCACCTGCTCAAAGCTGGCGCCGAAGCCCCACTGCAGCTCCATCGTCTGGGCCGCGGTGTTGCCGCCGTTGCGCCACTGCTCGCCGTTGAAGGAGAGATCCAAGCTGGAGATCGCCGCCCCGCTGGCATTGGTGAGGGCCAGGGCGAACCAGCCGGCCACCGACCCGCTGGAGGGGGAACCGAAATAACTGCCGCCCGACCCCAGCCCCCCCAAAGCCCGGTCGCTGCTGCCCGTCGACCCGTAGCTCACGAAGGCACCGGCATTGCCGGTGCCGCTGTCGGCGTTGTAGGTGGCAAGGGCGACCGGGGCAGCCGCCGGCTGGCGGAACAGGTGCCACCCCGGCAGGGTCACGTCGTTGGCCCAGCCATTCCCGGAGCCGGAGAGGGCCAGGGCATCGAAGCTCTGGCTGTACAGGCCTGTGAAGAGGGCTGGCATGGTCCGGGGGGGGGGGGATGGGCGAGGGAGGAAGACGGAGACGCGAGAGGGCCCAGGGAATGGGCCCCCGGAACGCCTCAGACCAGGGCGAAGTTGGCCTGGTTGTTGAGCGCGGCGGCGCTGATGTTCGTGAAGTGGCCCACGGCCACCCCCGACACACGCAGCAGGGTGTCGGCTCCCACCTGGGAGAAGCCGAGATCCGCGAAGGCCACGCCCCGCAGGCCCACCGTGTCCACACCGACGGTGAAATCCATCACGTACTGCTTGGCCGCGGGCCGATCCCCCGGCTCGCTCACCAGCCAGAACTGGTCGGCACCGGCGCCACCGTTGAGGTGGTTGGTGCCGGCCCCAGCGAGGATGGTGAAGACATCGTTGCCCTCGCCGCCCAGGGCCCGGTTGCCGCTGCTGCCGATGATGAATTCGTCATGGCCGGCCATGCCGCTGAGGCGGTTCTGACCGCCGTCGATCGCCCAGATCTGGTCGCTGCCGCTGCCGCCGGTGATCACATCGCGGCTGCCCGCGTACACCACGTCGGCACCGGATCCGGTGAAGATCTTGTTGTCGAAGCCGCTGGTGATCGCCACATCCACCTCGTCGTTGCCGGCGCCGGTGAACACGGTGTCCAGGCGACCGTCGAAGCCGGGGACCGTTGAGAGGCCCGGAAGGAGGATGTCGTTGCCGGGGGTGCCGACAAGGATCGGATCGATCACAGAATCGACGCGCACCGCCAGGTTCTGGAGGCGTGTGTCGAGAGCCGCCGGGGTGTCGGCCGCCGTGAACGGGTTGTCGGGGGAGTGGTTGTCGGCCAGGAATTCGGCCAGGGCATCCTGCTCGGAGCCATCGGCGGCGAAGGTGGCGACGCCGGTGCGGGGGGCGCCGCCCGGCTGGGTGATGTTCACCCGGTTGGGGTTCGTGAGGCTCGCGAAGGGGTAGCCGTCACCGCCACTGGCCAGGAAGTCCAGGGTCACCATCCGGATGCTGCGGGCCGGATCGCCCACCACCTCGCCGTTTCGGACCACGACGTCAAGATCGTTGCCGACCTCGTCCTGGATCGCCAGGTTCACCACCCGGGAGCCTGTCGGGCGGCTGAGGTCGTAGCTGAAGGCCAGGCCGCCCACCTGGGGGAACCGGCCCTGGTTGATGCCGGCGCCGATGCCGTGCTCGATCAGGGCCTTGAGTTCGCTGGGGGAGACGCTGACGAGCGACAGGCCGTTGTTGAAGCTGAGGGCGTTGGCGATGTCATTGCGGGAGATGCCGCCCTCCGGCTTCACCACGTTGCCCTGGGCGTCGAACACCGCCGCGGTGGGCAGCAGCTCGGGAACCCCGGTCACCGAACCGGTGGGAATGGTCGACTGACCGATGGAATTGCGGATGCCGCCGCCGTTCTTGAGCGAGACCACCACGGTGGGATCGATCTGGCGGGCGTAGGCGAGATTGGCGTCGGCCGTGAGGTTGCCGAGGTTGGTTTCCTCGCTGCGCACACCGGGGTTGCGGTTGCCGTTGAGGAACACCTCACTGACGCCGAACCAGTCCGACTCCTGGGAGACGATCACCGCCCGCAGGTTGTCGACCACCTCCTGGACCCGAGCATCGATGAAGGCCTCGGCATTGAGGGCCGCAACACCGGCGGCATCGGTGCTGTAGGCACCACTGAGGCTGGGGTCGTAGCTGGCCGGGATGATCACCCCGGAGGCATCGAAGTCGAGCACCAGGCGGCCCAGGTACTTATAGGTGCCATCGGTGTTGACCACCGCCACGGGCTTGCCATCGGCGTCGGTCTTGACGATCGGGTAGGGACCCTGAACGCTGTCGCCGGGGCGGGTCACGTCATCGCTGTCGAACAGGCGGGTGTTGGAGCCACCGGCCACGATGATGTCCACGTGGCGCAGGCGCTCGGCCAGGGCCTGCTCGATGCTGATCTGCTGCATGTGGGCCAGCAGGATCACCTTGTTCAGGCCCGGATTGGCCGCGATCAGGGCGTCCACATCAGCCTGGATCTCAGCGGCGAGGGCATCGAGTTCGGCGGCCGTGGGCACACCGCTGAACGGGCCCGGAGCCACGCCAACGCCGCCCGGGCTGGAAATGGTGCGCAGCCAGGGTGTGGTGGCGCCCACCACACCCACCGACTCGCCGTTGACATCGAAGACGACACTGCTGGTGATGGTGTTGGGTTGGGGTGCCTGGCCGGCGGGCACCACCAGGGAGGCCAGGTTGGCGTCGCTGCTGAAGTCGAGGTTGCCGCTCAGGTAGGGGAAGGCCGTGCCGGGGTAACCGGCGGCCGCATTGGGCCGGATCAGGTCCCGCACCACCGCGGTGCCCTGGTCGAACTCGTGGTTGCCGAAGGCGATCGCCTGGACGCCCAGGGCGTTCTGGATCAGGACATCGCCGCGACCCACGGCGCCGTAGGCCTGGGCGGAGGCTCCATAGAACAGGCCGGGGATCCAGGCGTCGCCGCTGGAGAGGGTGAGGGTGTTGGTGAAGCCGGGGATGCCGTCAAGGTCGATGTCCTGGGCCCGCAGGGCGTTGAGCACACCGGAGAGGCGGGGCGCATTGTCCAGGGCCGAGATGGCCCCCTCCTGGTCGGCCAGGTGGAACAGCTGCAGGCGGAAGGCACTGCCGCTTGGCAGGGGCGCCGCTGTGGTGATGCTCACCACGTCATTGCCTTCGCTGCTGGCGATCAGGCCGGCCGGCTCCCCGGAGGGGCTGCGCAGGAAGGTGATGCCCTCGATCCGCTCGGCGCCGGGGAACACCACCGGATCCACAGCCACCACGTTGTACGGGTCGGTCACGTCGAACACGGCGGCCACACTCGTGGTGGTGCGCTCCAGGGCCACGAAGGCGTAGGTGCGACCGGCCACGGTGGCGATCTCCACCATCTCGGGCTCGGTGCCCTTGTCGTCATCGCGATTGGAGGCCATCAGGCCAAGGCTGTCGGCCAGCTCCTCCAGGGCGTCGCTGGAATCGAACACCACGTTGCCCTGCACGTCATAGATGCGCAGGGAGCGGGAGCCGATGCTGAACGGCTTGTCGATCAGGCCGTCGCCGTTGATGTCGCCGTAGTCATTGAGCAGGTTGAGGCGGGTGCGGCTGACGCCGGTGGCGGCGGCGAAGGCGTCATTCAGCGCATCCACACCGGGATGGTCCCGGAAGGGGGTGCCGTTCACCAGGGCGCCGTCGTTGGCGCGGGTGAGGTCGAAGAAGATGTTGCCCCGGTCCGGCTCGTACTCGCGCGAATCGCCCTCACCCACCGCCAGCAGGAAGCTGCGCCCCTGGGAATCGGTGAAGGTGGCGATGCCGTCCGGCATGGTGAGGCTGTAGAGCGGCAGGCCGGCGACTGGCAGGTACTGATTGCTGTTCGAGGGGCCGTCGCGGTCGGAACTGTCGAAGCCGGCGCCGTCGAAGCTCACCACGGTGATCGTGTTGCCGCTGGCGCCTTCGGTGCCGAAATCGTTGTCGTAGTTGATCACCAGGGCGCCGTCATCGCGGATGGTGAGGCCTTCCGGTTTGTCGAAAGCCAGGCTGCCGCCGATGGAGGGCAGATTGAACAACTCGATCTTGTGGGCCAGGCGGATGCCGGCGGCAGCCAGCACGTCGGCGCTGGAGGTGCTGAAGATCGGGGCCGTGGCGGCGTTGCTGTCGTGATCGACGAGGGTGCGGCGGTTGTCGAGCAGCTCGGGGCTGACCACGCCGATCGCGCCCAGCCAGCCGTCCGTGGCCTGGTCGGCGGCGCTGGTGAGCGGCAGGGTGTCGGTGGCACCGCGCAGATCCACCTCAAACACGTGCTTGAAGCCGGTGAGGCTGCGGCTGCTGTCGCGCTCCATCACCAGGAAGACGCCACGGTCGGCGTCGAAGGCCACATCGCCGATCTTGTCCTGCCCGGAGCGGCCACTCAGCAGGTAGAGGTGTTCCTTCACCGGGGTACCGGTGGCGGGGTCGATCGCCAGGATGCGGGTGAGTTCGGAGCGGCTGCGGCCTTCGGTGACGCCGTCCCCATTGGCATCCACATCCAGGGGGCTCTGCATGAAGGCATAGAGCAGGCCGTCGGTGGGATTGAAGGCCATGCCCTCGATGCCACGGTTGCTCCAGCGGTTGCCGTAGATGGCCGGCAGGCTGTCGATCGTTTCAGCGCCGATCGGGGTGGCGCCGCCCACGTTGTGCTGGGCGGCCAGCTGGGCCTTCTGACCGGCGGGGATGTAGCGCTGGATCAGGTTGCCGCTCAGCGCATCAAAGATCGAAATCTGACCCCGGTATTCATCGCCGACGGCGAACACCTGGCGCGTGCTGCCGCCGATGGTGAGGCTGAACAGCGAGACGGTTTCCGAGTCGATGCCGAAGGGGTCATAGGCCAGTGGCGCATTGGCAACGTCGATCGGGACGTCATCCTTGATCGCCAGCTGGGGCAGACCGGTGAGGGGGGTGCCATCGGGACGATTGAGTCCAATGCGGCCCAGCTCGGTGACGGCTCCGGTGCTGCGATTCATGCCCAGCTTGTAGATGCTGGGCTGAAAGTCCGGATCCAGGAACTGACGCTGACCAGCGATCAGATCGCCGTTGGGGCCCCGATCGGTGATGGAGTAGTAGACATCCAGTTCGGTACCGTTCAGCGTCTCCTTGCCGGCGAAGAACAGGCCGGAAAGGCCACCAGCCAGCACCCCATCGGGCTGGTTGGCGGAGCCAGCGGCATACTCCAGTTCGAAACTGAAATTCTCGGCACTGGCGACGCCGCGGGACCAGTCCTTGATGCCGGCGGAGAAGATGGTGCTGATCACCGGCGCGGAGCCGCTCAGATCAACCACGGCGATGGCGTTGTTCTCCTGCAGGGAGATCCAGGCGGTGTTGCCATCGGCGCTGATGGCAATGGCTTCCGGCTCGATGTCCTGGGCCACACTGGTGGTGACGCCCAGACGGGTGCCGATGCGGACACCGCGATTGATCAACTCGGCTCTGCGGTTCTCCCAGGCTTCGAAGCCCACGGTCTGCACATCGGCGGCGGCGGGGGCTACGGGCGTGCTCGCCAGATAGCCGCTGGTATCGACAAGTGAAATCGATCCGACGGGATCAATGGTGTAAAGGGAATTCGGCTCTCCTTCGTTGGTCACCAGAAGCCTGGTGCCGTCACTGCTGAACTTGACCATGTCGGGCAGGGCCCCCACGGTCACGGTGCTGAGATGAACAGGCAGGGCCGGATTGCTGAGGTCGTAGAACTGCACAAACCCCGGATCCGTCTTGACGGCGTTCTGCACCGCAATGGCGAGCAGATTGCCGAACACCGCCGCGCTCTGCAGGGTTTCACCGTTGCCGGTGGAGGTGGCACGGGCCACGGCCTGGGGGTTGGCGGGATCACGGAGATCGGAAACCACAATGGCCCCGGATCCGCCGCCAACGGTATACAGGTAGCCGCTGGCTGGGTTATAGGCAGAGATTTCGGAGTTGGCCCCAAGTGCTGCCAGAGAGATCACTCCGCCTGTCGCTGGAATGAAAGGATCCAGTGCGGAAAAGGTGAGTCCCATTGAGAGCAGCTGCAGTCGCCTTCAACCTGGCAGCAGCCCCCTCACGCAAGGTTAAGCCCAGACAAATGTGTGTTGAAGGAACGGGCATGGGGCCCGTCGGTCACCTCCAAAGGTGTCAGGGGCAACCCTGGGCCTGTGACGGTCTGGGCGGAGGGGTGACCCACGAACGCCCCCAGGTGCCTGTCCAGCTGGCGCGCCGGTTCAGACCGAACGTTGCGCCTGGAGTTTCAGCAGATCGCCGACGATCAGCTCCGCCGCCCGTTCCGCGGCATCCAGAAAGGGCAGCAAGGTGCGCTGGGCACCCAGGAATTCCAACCGGGCCACCTCCGCCTCGTTGTGAGCCGTGGCGATGAAATGGCCGCGGAACCCAGCCGTCTGCAAGCCGTGGCTGATGGCCGCGTTGGCCTCCAGTGACGGCAGGGTGCTCACCACCACCGTGGCCGAGGAAAGCGGCAGCGAAGCGGTGAACTCCGGGTCCTCCGAGTCCCCGTACTGCACCGGCACCCCTTCCGCAGCGGCCAGGCGCAGGGCCTGGGGATCGAAGTCGATGCCGAGGAGCGACAGATTGTGGGGCTGGAGCTGGCGATGGATCGCGCCGCCGAATCGGCCCAGACCCAGCAGGATCACATCGACCCGTGCCGGCCCGGAGGAGCCGCCGGCGAGCTCGCTGAATGGACTGGCCCGCTCCAGCAGGCGCAAGGGTTGCTGCAGCCATTGGTACAGGCGTTCGGAGCCCAGGATCATGTAGGTCGAGAGGCCGATGGTGATCACCCCCACCAGGGTGATCAGGCTCACTTCCGCTTCGCCGATCTGGCCGAGCCGCATCCCCAGGGCCGCCAGGATCAGCGAAAACTCGGAAATCTGTGCCACGGTGAGTCCGGCCAGCAGCCCGGTGCGACGCCTGTAACCCATCGCCCCCATGATCGCCACCACGATCAATGGATTGCCCACGAGCACGAACAGCGACAGCACCAGCGCGGGCCAGAGCTGGACACCCGCCGCCGTGAGGTTGAGGCCGGAGCCCAGATCAATGAAGAAGAACAGCAGCAGGAAGTCGCGCAGGCCGATGAGCCGGGAGGCGATCGCTTCCCGATAGGAGGTTGAGGCGATCGACACCCCCCCCAGGAAGGCTCCCACCTCCTTGCTGAAGTTCATCCCATCGGCCAGGGCCGCCAGTCCCACGGCCCAGGCCACGGCAAAGAGCACCAGCAACTCCTGGTTCTGGGCCAACCGACCCAGCAGCGGCGGCATCACCCAGCGCATCGTGGCGGCGGTTCCCAGCACGAAGGCCGTGCCCACCAGGAACAGGCGGATCCCCTGGGCCGCCATGCCGCCCGATCCACCCGCCGCCGAAAAGGAGCTGAGCAGCATCATCGCCAGAATGACGGCGATGTCCTGCACCACGAGAAACCCGACCGCAATCCTGCCGTGCAGGGAATCGATCTCCCGCTTGTCGGAGAGCAGCTTGACGATGATGATCGTGCTGGAGAAGGTGAGGCAGACGGCGATGTAGATCGCCTGCACCGGTGCAAACCCCAACCCCAGAGCCAGCAGGAATCCGATCAGCGACGTGAAGACGATCTGGCCCAGGCCTGTCGCCAGGGCCACCGGACCAACGGAGCGAATCAGTCCCACGTCGAGTTTGAGTCCGACCACAAACAGCAGCACGGAGATGCCGATGCTGGAGAGCAGTTTCAGCTCACTGCCACCGGAGGCCCATCCCAGCACGGCGGGCCCCACCACGATGCCGGTGAGGATGTAACCGATGATCAGCGGCTGGCGCAGCCTCAGAGCCAGCACGCCGATCACGCCGGCGATCATCAGGATCGCCGCCAGCTCCTGGAAGGTGCTGCCGAAGGTCAGCATGGGAGGTCCGCCGTGGGGTGATCGACGCCCCCATCCAACCGCGGCCAGGCCAGCGGTATGCGCTAGGGGTTGAATCCATTCCCCACCGCACTCCCATGGCGCCCTTGCCCGCACCAGCCCATGCCCTGCCGGCGGCCGATGTGGTCGAAGCCCTGCAGAGCGATGCCGTCAACGGACTGAGCCAGGCGGAGGCCCAGCGGCGGCGGCTGGTTCATGGCGCCAATGCGCTCAGCCGCCGTGGCGGCAAGCCCGCCTGGCTGAAATTTCTGCTCCAGTTCAACAACCCCCTGCTGGTCACCCTGCTGGTGGTGGGGGCCGTGAAGGCACTGCTGGGTCACCCCCGCGATGCCCTGGTCATCTGGAGCGTCACGGTGATCAATGCCGTGATCGGCTTCGTCCAGGAGAGCAAGGCCGAGAACGCCATCGCTGCCCTGGCGCTGGCGGTGCGAACCGAGGTGGAGGTGGTGCGCGAAGGCGTGCGTCAGCGCCTGGCCTCGGAGCAGCTGGTGCCGGGCGATCTGGTGCAGCTGGATGCCGGGGCGCGGGTGCCGGCTGACCTGCGCCTGCTGGCGGTACGCCAGCTGCGGACCGACGAATCGGCCCTCACCGGTGAATCACTGCCGGTGTCCAAGGGCACCTCCGCCATCGAAGCCTCAGCCCCCCTGGCGGAGCGGATCGGCATGACCTACGCGGGGAGCTTCGTGACGACGGGACAGGGCCTGGGGGTGGTGGTGGCTACGGGGGATGGCACCGAAGTCGGGAGCATCTCCAGCTCCCTGCAGGAGCAGGTGGATCTCACCACGCCGCTGACCCGCAAGTTCGCGCGCTTCAGTCGCACCTTGCTGCAGGTGATTCTGGTGCTGGCCGGGCTCACGTTTCTCGTAGGGCTGGCCCGGGGGCGCGGTGCCGAAGAGATGTTCGATGGGGCCGTGGCCCTGGCGGTGGGAGCGATCCCGGAGGAGTTGCCGGCGATCGTCACGATCACGCTGGCCATCGGTGTGAATCGCATGGCCCGGCGACGAGCGATCATCCGCAAGCTGCCGGCCGTGGAAGCCCTTGGCAGCACCACCGTCATCTGCTCCGACAAGACCGGAACCCTCACCCAGAACCGGATGACAGTCCAGCACCTCTATGGCGGTGGTCAGTGGGTGGCGATTGAGGATCTCTGGCCAGGGAATGGGCTGTCCGGCGCCGCGAATGTGGCCCTGCAGGAAACCCTGCTGGCAGGCCTGCTCTGCAACGACGCCCGACCCAGCAGCCGGGAGGGACTGGTCGGAGACCCGACCGAAACGGCCCTGCTGGTGGCCGCGGACATGGCCGGCATCGACCGCCGCTCGGCCCTGGCTCGCCATCCGCGCCGCGACGCCATTCCGTTTGCGTCAGAGCAGCAGTTCATGGCCACCCTTCACGGCAGCGAGCGCATTCTGCTCAAGGGCTCGGTGGAAGCCGTGCTCGATCGCTGCCGTCGTCAGCTCGATGGCCGGGGCCGGCCCCAGCCCCTGGACCGACCGGCGGTGGAGGCGGCCGTGGCGGCTATGGCCGCCCGTGGGGAGCGGGTGCTCGCCTTTGCCATCGGCCAGGCCGGGGCGTCTCAGCTCCAGCTGGAACACCACCATGTGGCCGAGGATCTCGATTTCCTTGGTCTGCAGGGGATGCTGGATCCGCCCCGTTCCGAGGCGATCCGGGCCGTGGCGGCCTGCCAGGCGGCAGGCATCACGGTGAAGATGATCACCGGCGACCACCTGGAAACCGCTCGGGCCATCGCCCGCCAGATGGGCATCGGCCGCGCTCCGGCCGGTGAGGGTGAAGAGCTGGCGGCGATCGATGGCCGCCAACTGGCGGCACTGGGTCCGGATGGCATCGCCGCATGCGTGGATCGGGTGGACGTGTTTGCCCGGGTGGCACCGGCCCAGAAACTGCAGCTGGTGCAGGCCCTCCAGGCCAACGGCGAGGTGGTGGCGATGACCGGCGACGGTGTGAATGATGCCCCCGCCCTCAAGCAGGCCGACATCGGCATCGCCATGGGCGCGGGCGGCACCGAGGTGGCCCGCCAGGCCGCCGACATGCTCTTGACGGACGACAACTTCGCCACGATCGAAGCGGCGGTGGAAGAGGGGCGCACGGTCTACCTCAACCTGCGCAAGACCCTGGCTTTCGTGCTGCCGGTGAATGGCGGCGCCTCGATGACGATCCTGCTGGGGGCTGTGCTGGGAACGCCCCTGCCGGTCACTGCCCTGCAGGTGCTCTGGCTCAACATGATCTGCTCGCTGACGATGTCGCTCGCCCTGGCCTTTGAGCCCGTGGCCCCCTGGTTGATGCAGCAGCCCCCCCGGCCGCCGCAGCAACCGCTGCTCACCGGCGGCCTGATCCGCCGGTTGCTGGTGGTGTCACTGTTCAACTGGATGGTGATCTTCGGCCTGTTTCTCTGGAGCACACGGCACGGCAGCGACCTGAACCTGGCCCGCACCATGGCTGTGCAGGGTCTGGTGTTGGCCCATCTGGTCTATCTGGTGAGCATCAGCCAGCTGGGCGCGGCGCTGTCCGCGTTGCCGCGGCTGGGCTGGGGGGCCTTCACCCGGGCGCCGGCCGTGCTGCTCGGCATCGCTGGCACGGTGGCGGTGCAGTGGATCTTCAGCCAGACGGCGGCGATGAACCGCTTCTTCGGCACCGCGCCGCTCCAGCTTGAGCAGCTGGCGGTGTGCGCGTTGCCGATGCTGCTGATGCTGCCGGTGGCCTGGCTGGGGGAGCGGCTCGATCCCACGGACCCCGAGCCGATCCAGCCAAGAAAAAACCCCCGGTGATGACCGGGGGTCTGGGGGTCCCTCGAAGATTCGAGAAGGGGCGTGGACGGGGTTCGGGAGCCGGAGGCTCAGCCGAACTTGCCTGACGTGGACGCGATCAGGAAGGCCGCGTACGTGAGGATGTAGCCGATCGTGAAGTGGGCGAGACCCACCACACGGGCCTGAACGATCGAGAGAGCGACGGGCTTGTCGCGCCAGCCCACCAAGTTGGCGAGGGGCGTGCGCTGATGCGCCCAGACGATGGTTTCGATCAGCTCCTGCCAGTAACCCCGCCAGGAGATCAGGAACATGAAGCCGGTGGCCCACACCAAGTGACCGAAGAGGAACATCCAGGCCCAGACGGCCAGGTTGTTGGACCCTCCTGGGTTGTACCCGTTGATCAGCTGGGAGCTGTTGAGCCAGAGGTAATCGCGGAACCAACCCATGAGATAGGTGCTGGATTCGTTGAACTGGGCCACGTTGCCCTGCCAGATGGCGAGGTGCTTCCAGTGCCAGTAGAAGGTGACCCAACCGACGGTGTTCAGGGCCCAGAAGACAGCCAGATAGAAGGCGTCCCAGGCCGAGATGTCGCAGGTGCCGCCACGGCCGGGGCCGTCGCAGGGGAAGGAGTAGCCGAAGTCCTTCTTGTCGGGCATCAGCTTGGAACCCCGGGCATCCAGGGCACCCTTCACCAGGATCAGGGTGGTGGTGTGCAGACCCAGGGCGATGGCGTGGTGGACCAGGAAGTCACCAGGGCCGATCTGCAGGAACAGGGAGTTGTTGCCTGCATTGATGGAATCAAGCCAACCGGGGAGCCAGGGGGCACCGGTGTTGGCGACGCTATCGGAGTTGGCCAGCAGCACATCCATGCCGTACAGGGCCTTGCCACTGGCGGCCTGAACGAACTGGGCAAAGACCGGCTCCACCAGGATCTGCTTCTCGGGGGTGCCGAAGGCGACCACCACGTCGTTGTGGACGTAGAGACCCAGGGTGTGGAAACCGAGGAACAGGGAGACCCAGCTGAGGTGGCTGATGATGGCTTCCTTGTGCTCGAGCATCCGGGCAAGAACGTTGTTCTTGTTGGCTTCCGGGTCGTAGTCGCGGATGAAGAAGATCGCACCGTGGGCGAAGGCACCGCACATCAGGAAGATGGCGATGTACTGGTGGTGCGTGTAGAGCGCCGCCTGGGTGGTGTAGTCCTTGGCGATGAACGCATAGGACGGCAGCGCGTACATGTGCTGCGCCACCAGGCTCGTCGCCACACCTAGGGAAGCCAGGGCGAGGCCCAGCTGGAAGTGGAGGGAGTTGTTGACGGTGTCATACAGCCCCCTGTGACCGGCCCCGAGAGCGCCACCGAAGGGAGTTCCTTTGGGTGGGTTATGGGCTTCGAGGATCTCCCGGATCGAGTGGCCGATCCCGAAGTTGGTCCTGTACATGTGGCCGGCGATCACAAAGATGCAACCGATGGCCAGATGGTGGTGGGCGATGTCCGTGAGCCACAGCGCTTCGGTCTGGGGGTGGAAACCTCCCAGGAAGGTGAGGATCGCGGTGCCTGCTCCATCCGAGGTACCGAACACCTGATTGGCGGTGTCGGGGTTCTGGGCGTAGACCCCCCAGTTACCGGTGAAGAACGGAGCCAGACCGGCGGGGTGGGGCGAAACCGAGAGGAAGTTGTCCCACCCGACGTGCTGTCCCCTGGATTCGGGGATGGCGACGTGGACCAGGTGACCGGTCCAGGCGATGGAACTGAAGCCGAACAGCACAGCCAGGTGATGGTTGAGCCGGGATTCAGCGTTCTTGAACCAGGCCAGGGAAGGCTGGAACTTGGGCTGGAGATGGAGCCAGCCGGCGAACAGGGCCCATGCCGAGAGGATCAGCATGAAGATGGAACCCTGGTAGAGCTCCATGTTGGTCGTCATGCCGATCGTGTACCACCAGTGGTACAGACCGGAATAGGCGATGTTCACCGGGGAGGAAGCGCCCGCCTGGGTGAAGGCGTCGATGGCGCCCTGGCCGAAGTGGGGATCCCAGATCGCGTGAGCGATGGGACGTACATGCAGCGGATCGGCGACCCACTGCTCGAAGTTGCCCTGCCAGGCGATATGGAACAGGTTGCCCGAAACCCAGAGGCCGATGATCGCCAGGTGACCGAAGTGGGTGGAGAACAGCTTTTGGTAAAGCCGCTCCTCCGTCATTCCGTCATGGCTCTCGAAGTCGTGAGCCGTGGCGATGCCGTACCAGATACGGCGGGTTGTCGGGTCCTGTGCCAGACCCTGGCTGAACGAAGGAAATTTCGTTGCCATTGGGAAAGGTCAGGTGGAGGTCAGCCGACCGCGATGAGTCGGGACAGGAAGAAGGCCCAGGTTGTCGCAATACCGCCCAGCAGATAGTGGGCGACACCAACGGCACGGCCTTGGGTGATGGAAAGCGCCCGCGGTTGGATGGCGGGAGCCACCTTCAGCTTGTTGTGAGCCCAGACGATGGACTCGATCAGTTCCTGCCAGTAGCCGCGGCCACTGAAGAGGAACATGAGGCTGAAGGCCCAGACGAAGTGGGCACCCAGGAACATCAGACCGTAGGCACTGGAGGACGAGCCGTAGCTGTTCAGCACCTGGGCGGCCTGAGCCCAGAGGAAGTCCCGGAGCCAGCCATTGATGGTGATGGCGCCTTGGGCGAAGTTGCCGTTGGTGATGTGCTGGACGCTGCCGTCGGCATTGACGGTGCCCCACACGTCGCTCTGCATCTTCCAGCTGAAGTGGAAAATGACGATCGACAGGGAGTTGTACATCCAGAACAGGCCGAGGAACACGTGGTCCCAGGCCGACACCTGACAGGTACCGCCACGGCCGGGGCCGTCGCAGGGGAAGCGGAAGCCCAGGTTCGCCTTGTCGGGGACGAGGCGGGAGCTGCGCGCATAGAGCACACCCTTCAGCAGGATCAGCACGGTGACGTGGATCGTGAAGGCGTGGATGTGGTGGACCATGAAGTCGGCCGTTCCCAGGGGGATCGGCGCAGCGGCCACCTTGCCGCCGACGGCGACGACAGCGCCGTTGAACACTTCGCTAACACCGGCCAGCGCATTGGGAGCGGTGGTGCCGGCGGCAGCGGCGTGCAGACCCTGGATCCATTGGGCGAAGACGGGCTTCAGCTGGATCGCAGTGTCGCTGAACATGTCCTGGGGACGACCCAGGGCACTCATGGTGTCGTTGTGGATGTAGAGGCCGAAGCTGTGGAAGCCCAGGAAAATGCACACCCAGTTGAGGTGGCTGATCAGGGCGTCACGGGCTTTCAGCACCCGATCCAGCACGTTGTCGATGTTCTTGGCCGGGTCGTAGTCGCGGATGAGTGCGATGGCCGAATGGGCGCCGGCTCCGACGATCAGGAAGCCGCCGATCCACATGTGGTGGGTGAACAGCGACAGCTGGGTCGGGTAGTCGATGCCGATGTAGGGATACGGAGGCATCGCATACATGTGGTGCGCCACGATGATCGTGAGCGAACCCAAGAGTGCGAGGTTGATACCCAGCTGGGCGTGCCAGGAGGTGGTCAGGAATTCGTAGAGCCCATCGTGACCTTTGGGCGCGGGGAACAGCAGGGGATCGCCCTTCTGGCCCTCGAGAATTTCCTTGATGCTGTGGCCGATGCCCCAGTTGGTGCGGTACATGTGGCCAGCCACAATGAACAGCACCGCGATCGCCAGATGGTGATGGGCGATGTCGGTCATCCAGAGGCTGCCGGTCACAGGATTCAGACCACCCTTGAAGGTGAGGAAATCGCTGTAGGCAGCCCAGTTGCCGGTGAAGAAAGCGGAGATCCCCGCGCCGAAGCCGGGGAACAACTGGGCCAGCAGATCCTGGTTGAGAAACTCGTGGGGGAGCGGGATGTCGGCCACCGAAGCGATGGTCTTGCCGTTCAGCACCAGCGGGTTGCCGGCGTCGATGGCGTCCATCAACTGGGTGGTGGGCAGCGACACGTGCAGCAGGTGACCTGTCCAGGACAGGGACCCGAGCCCGAGCAGGCCGGCCAGGTGGTGGTTGAGCATGGACTCAACGTTCTGGAACCACTCCAGCTTCGGCGCTGCCTTGTGGTAATGGAAGACACCGGCATTGAGCATGAGGCCGGCCATCACCAGGGCACCGATGGCGGTGCAGAGGAGTTGGAACTCGCTGGTGAAACCCCAGGCTCTCCACACATGGAAGAGGCCGGAGGTGATCTGGATGCCGTGGAAGCCGGCACCCACATCGCCATTGAGAATTTCCTGGCCGAAGATCGGCCAGACCACCTGAGCACTGGGTTTGACGTGCAGGGGGTCGGCCAGCCAGCCGGTGTAGTTGGAGAAGCGGGCCCCGTGATAGAAGGCGCCGCTCAGCCAGATGAAGATGACGGCCAGATGGCCGAAGTGAGCGCTGAAAATCTTCCGGGAGACCTCTTCAAGATCGCTCGTGTGGCTGTCGAAATCGTGAGCGTTGGCGTGGAGGTTCCAAACCCAGGTGGTGGTTTTGGGACCTTTGGCGAGGGTGCGATCGAAATGCCCGGGCTTGCCGAGAACATCGAAGTCGACGGGAACGGGGTTCCGGTCAACCATGTCCTTCGCCTTGTTCCCACGCTCTGGTGGGCTGATGGTCATCGAGACGTTCCTCGAGGGACGGGGTCGAGGTGGAGGTCCACCCCTTCGACGGACGCCGGGGACAGGTCATGCGACCGTCCCGGCCCCATCGGTGGGCCCCATGACCGGGAGGACCCGGCCATGGGCACCAGTCGTGAGGCGGGGAAAATCCCTTGCCACGACTGGGGCTTTGGGCCCCGAAAGGGGACCGCTGGCGGAAGTATAGGGGTCGAAAACAAGGCGAATCGGTCGCCAGTTACAAAGGTTTAATCCCAGCGGTTCCAAGGCTGCGACAGCGGTCTGACCGCATGTTGTCAACAACGTAACAATCGGGAAAACGATCGGGTTTCTATAACCTCTTCCTGAATTTATCGACCATTTCAACAGCCCATTTGCCCCGTTCGGGCCCCGACGCAGAATGGCGCCACGGATGACGGAGCCCGCGTGAGCGACAGGGGTGAGAGGCGAGGGGCCGCAGGACGAGACGCCGGCAGGTCTTCCTTCTGGATCGCCCTGTTGACGGCGGTCTTGCTGCTGGTGCTCAGCGTGGCGCCCCCGGCCGCGCTGGCGTTCAACCTGCCGGGCCGGCGTGATCCCCCTGCCTCCGGATACCTATCGTGTGGTTGAGTCCAAGCTCTATCGCCATCTGATCGGCACCTCCTTCGGG
>NZ_JAYGIA010000037.1:0-16602 GCF_034931165.1 Synechococcus sp. BA-124 BA4
GCCCAGGTCCGGGCCGGAGTCCCGGCCGACCACCGCCTTCGGGGTGACGCGGAAGCGCCGGGGCCGGCCCAGAGCCGTGGCGACCACGGCGGCACAGATCGGCACCAGGAAGATCCAGCGGTACAGCTCCGGCAGGATCGCGGCGCGGGCATGGCCGCTCAACCAGCGGGTGAGCAGCAGCTGGCTGAACACGAACGGCATGGCGACCGTGAGCAGGGCATCGCCGCTGAACAGGATCGGGGCGATGCCCAGCAGTCCGAGGCTGAGCGGCGTGCAGAGCAGCACCAGCTGGGCCGGGAAGGTGAACCAGTACAGGATGCCTTCGCTGTAGGCGAGCCGCTGCAGGGGGCTGAGACCGGGAATCCGCAGCGGATCGGCCCCCGTGCGCAGGGTCTGCAGGGAACCGCTGCCCCAGCGGCAGCGCTGTCGCGCCATGGCCGCCGCGGTGAAGGGCGCGAGGCCGGCGCTCAGCTTCTCCGAGAGGTAGTGGTTGCGGTAGCCGGCGGCGGTGATCCGGATGCCCGTGGCCAGATCCTCCGATGGCGTGGCCGTCTCGAAGCCACCCACCCGCTCGAGCGCCTCGCGCCGCATCACGAAGGACGTGCCGGCGCAGACCACGGCGTTGAGGTTCTGGCGGGTGGGCTGGATCCAGCGGTAGAAGCTTTCCTCGTCCGGCAGCAGCCAGCGCTCCAGGCTCAGGTTGCGCATCACCGGATCGGCGTTCATGTAGCTCTGGGGGGTCTGCACGAAGCCCACGGTCGGGTCGGCGAACAGGCCGACGGTGCGGCGCAGGAAGGGCCGCAGGGGCACGACGTCGGCGTCGAAGACCGCCACCAGCTCCCCCATGCAGTGGCGCAGGCCGTGGTTGAGGTTGCCGGCCTTGGCATGGGCATGCTCCCGGCGGGCGACATAGTGGCAGCCGAGGCGGTCGCAGAGCTCCGCCAGTTCCGGCCGGTCGCTGTCGTCGAGGAGCCAGACCGTGTGGCTGGGGTAGTCCATGGCCAGGCAGCCCCGCAGGCAGCGCTCCACCAGATCGGCCGGTTCGCCGCAGCTGGGCACGAGCACGTCGACCGTCGGGACGGGTGTGGGGATCGGGCCCGCGGGGGGCGCCGGCCGTTCGGGCAGCAGCGTGAACCAGAGCTGCAGGAAGAATCCGGCCAGCAGCACCAGCTCCGCCGCCAGGGTCAGGATGCTGAGGCTGGCGGCCAGGGGCGTGGCCAGGTTGAGGCTGGCGGTGAAGCGCCAGCCCAGATAACGGGCCCCCAGCAGTGTCAGCAGTAGGACGGCCCAGGGCAGGCGTGTCATCGACCCCGACCGATTGTTAAGCAAATCTAGGCGGTTCCCCCGGGCCGGCGGGATCCGGCCGCCCGATGGCCGATGGCCCATGAAAAAGCCCGGCGTCCAGGATCGCCGGGCTTGGGGTGGAACGGTGATGTTCCTGACGTGGTTCGGGTTGTCTGATGTCGGTGGTGACTCCGGTTGAACGGTCGGTGTGACGGTTGTCGTTCAGAAAGGGTTGACGATCAGAAGGGCTGACGATCGGGTCCTTGGGGACCGTGGATGGGTGATGGGGAGGGAGACGAGGATGCTCCTCCGCCATGGACGCGCCATCAGAGGGTGGTCAGCGGGGCTGGGGGATCCGTGGGAGTCCCCGGGGGTGGGTTTCGGAGTCGGAGCTGCGGAGGGAGGCACCTGGGGCCGAGGCATCCAGGGGCCGGTTTCCATGGACCCGTGGGCACCTGAACGATGCATCGGGTGATCGGCGAACGACCGGGAAACCGTTGGTGGGAACAAGACTGTTGGAGCAGGGGCCTGCCGTCAGCACACTCCTGACATCTGACCGGGCGGGGTGTCTTCCATCGCTGGAGCCTCCTGGTTTCTGGACTCACTCTCATCCCCCCGGGCCGCCCTGGCCATAGGCAATCGTGCGGGTCTTTCCCTCGTCGGGGGATGGGCTTCCTGCTGCCGTCACACGTCGCCGCGCTGGGCCACCAGGGCTTCGTAGGCGCTGCAGAACGCTTCCCCCAGGGAGTCCCGCAGCGGTGCGTCGTGGCGGAAGGCCTCGAGGGCATCGGCGTGACAGGTGGGCAGGGAGGCCGCCCCCGCCGGCGCCTCCACGTAGGTGTTCAGATCGCTGCGGGGGCCGGGGTCGAGCCGCCGTTCGATGCCGTCCAGACCGGCCGCCAGCACCGCCGCCTGGAGCAGATAGGGGTTGGCGGCGCCGTCGCCCAGACGCAACTCGATCCGCTGGTCGTCGGGGATGCGCACCATGTGGGTGCGGTTGTTGCCGCCGTAGCTGATCCAGGAGGGGGACCAGGTGGCGCCGGAGCTGGTGATGGAGCGCGCCAGACGCCGGTAGCTGCCGGCCACCGGATTGGTGAGGGCGCAGAGGGCCGGGGCGTGGGCCAGCAGGCCGGCGAGAAACCGGTAGGCGATCTCCGACAGTCCCTTCTCCCCGGCCGGGTCGTGGAACACGTTGCGCCCCCCCTCGTCCCAGAGGGAGGCGTGCAGGTGGGCGCCGTTGCCGGTGAGGGCCGGGATCGGCTTGGGCTGGAAGCTCACCCGCACCCCGTGGCGTTCCGCCAGGGCGGCCGCCATCACGCGGAAGAAGGCGTGGCGGTCGGCGGTCAGCAGCGATTCGGCATAGGTCCAGTTGAGTTCGAACTGGCCGTTGGCATCCTCGTGATCGGCCTGGTAGGGCCCCCAGCCGAGGCTCTCCATGCCGTCGAGCAGTTCGCTGATCAGCGGGTAGTGGCGCATCAGAGCGAGCTGGTCGTAGCAGGGCTTCGACTGCCGGTCGAGACCATCGGCGATGGCGTCCCGTTCCGGGTCCATCAGGAAGAACTCCGCCTCCACGCCACTGCGGAACTGCAGGCCCAGGGCCGCCGCCCGGGCGATCTGCCGCTGGAGCACCCGCCGGGGCGACTGCTCCAGCACCTGCCCCTCCACCTGCAGATCGGTGGCCACCCAGGCCACGTCCTTCTGCCAGGGGAGCACCATCAGGCTGGTGGGATCGGGGATCGCCAGCACGTCCGGGTCGGCCGGGGTCATGGCGAGCCAGGCGGCGAAACCGGCGAAGCCGGCCCCGGATCGGGCCAGTTCGGCCGCCGCGGCCGCCGGCACCAGCTTGGCCCGCTGCACCCCGAACAGGTCGCAGAAGGAGAAGAGGAAATGGCGGATGCCATGGGTGGCGGCGAAGCGGGCCAGATCGGTCATCGGGGGTGGTGAAGAGGAAGGGGAGCTGGAGGCGGAGGCGATCCGTCAGCGCAGAGCTGTCAGTCGGCGCAGAGGCGTCAGTCGGCGCAGAGCTGATCCACGGCGGCCCGCAGCTGGCGCTGCTCGACCGGCGCGTCGCGGGGATTGCCGGCCCGGTGGCCCAGGTCGGACTCCAGGACCTCGAAATGGGCACCGCGGATCAGGGCGGCCTCGGCCTGGCAGTCGTCGGGAGTGAAGTAGAGGTCGTGGCGGCCGGCGATCACGGCGGTGCGGGCCCGTATCCGGCCCAGGGCCGCGGCCAGCTCGGCATCGGGATCGCCAGCGCCGTCGCCCGTGCCATCGGTGGCGCTGATCCCGGCGGCGGCGGCCACATCGTTCGCCATCCAGACGTCGAGCATGGCCAGCAGGTCATGGGGGTCATGGCGGCGGTAGGCCGGTAACCAGGCCTGTTCCACGTAGGCCTCGACGCTGGCGAAGCCCAGCTGGCGGTGGGCGCCGCGGCGATAGAAGGGCTGGCTGGCGGCCCAGCTGGCGTAGATCAGGGCGAAGGTGCGCAACCCCTGCTCGGGCACCCCCCGGAAGCGGAGCCCATCCCAGTGGGGATCGGCGGTGAGGGCCTGGCGCAGGCTCAGCAGGAACACCCGGTTGTGGGCTGTGGTGCGCGCCGTGCCGCAGACGCAGCAGATGCGCCGGGTCCGCTGCGGCTCCAGCACGGCCCAGTGGTAGGCCTGCTGGGCCCCCATCGACCAGCCGTAGATCAGGGCCGGCTCGGCCACCTGGAAGACCTCTTCCAGCAGCCGGCGCTGGGCGGCCACGTTGTCGCGGTGGTCGACGGGCCAGCGGCCGTCCTCCAGGTCCGGTCCGGCGTTGCTGGGGCTGGAGGAGCGGCCGTTGCCGAACTGGCTCACCAGCACCACGCACCAGCGCTGCGGATCAAGGATCGGTCCCACCACCCAGTCGATGTCCTCGGGCCAGGCGCCGTAGGAGCTCGGGTAGAGCACCAGGTTGGAGCGGTCGCCGGCCAGCGTTCCGTAGACCCGGTAATCGAGCCAGGCGGAGCGAAGGGTTCCCCCGGAAGCGAGGGGAAAGTCCCCGAGCGCGAAACGGCGCGGGATTGCGGGGCTGGGGGGCAAGAGATCGGGATTCAGGGGAGGGCCAGTCGGGCGGGATCGCTCAGGAAGTCGCGGTGCACCGCCAGATAGCCCTGACCGGTGTGCACCAGATGGGGCGCCAGATGGCCATGGGCCTCGGCGAGGGCGTGGAAGGGAACCGAGGGGTAGAGGTGGTGCTCAACGTGGAAGGGCATCTCCCACATCAGCCAGCGCAGGGGCGCCAGCGTCAGGGTGGAGCGGGTGTTGCTGAGGCCGTCGGTGCCTGTGCTGCAGCCGCCGTGCTCGGCCATCAGCACGAAGCGCAGCAGGGGCTGGCCGACGGCCAGCGGCAGCAGCCAGAACCAGAACAGGGCGCCGTTGGCCTGCCAGAGGGAGGCGGCCAGCAGGACGGCGTAGACGGCGACCTGAAGCCGAATCGAGCGGGTGACGGCCGCGGTCGCCTCGGCGGGGATGTAGGGCCTGCCGCCGAAGTCACCGCGCAGGCCGGCGGCATGGCCGCGCAGCTTGCCGGTCCACCAGGGCAGGCCACTGAGCTCGAGCAGATAGCCCCCCAGGGTGCTGGGCGGGTCGTCCTCCAGTTCCGGATCGAGGCCCGGCTGGTGGGTGAAGCGATGGTGCCACTGGTGGTAGCGGCGGTAGTAATCGGCGTTGTAGAAGCTCAGCAGACCGGCCCACCAGGCCACGGTGTCGTTGAGCGCCTTGCTCGCGAAGGCAGTGCGGTGCCCGCACTCGTGCATGGCGCAGAAGCCGAAGGCCAGACCCCAGCCCAGCAGCAGCAGTCCCACCAGCCGCAGGCCCCAGAACGCAGCGGTGGGGAGGGCTGGCGGCATGGGCCATCTCCAGAGGAGGGCGCCCAGGCCCAGCACCGTGAGGTGGAAGGCCAGCCGGCGCCAGCCGGGCCCGTCGCGTCGTTCGTTGAGGCGCGCCAGCAGCGGAGCGGACAGCAGAGGCCCGGCGGTGCGCGGGCCGGCCACCGCTGGGGCGGAGGGTGGGGAGGCGGTCACGAAGGTCGCCGTTGGCCGGCGGAGGGAGAGGATGTCGCTCCACTGTCCCGCTCGGAGTCCGCCGGACACCGTTCGTCACGGACACTTGCTCCGGGTGTGGCGCCCGGTGGGGATGGTTACCCGCCGGGGGCGTGCGGCAGGGAAGAGTGGGATCTGCGTCGTGCCGCTCCGGTGCCTTCCCTGCTGTTTTTCTCCCTCTGGGGCTTCGAGGGGCCCCTCGCCATGGCCCTGGAGACGGCCGGCCGGGGGGGATTCGACGGGGTGGAGCTCAACATCCACCATCCGTCCCTGGTCGGCGACCCGGACGGACGCGCCCGCCTGCTGGAGTCCGGCAGACCCCTGGTGCTGGAGGTGGTCACCGGCGGCGATTACGTGCCGGAGCTGGCCGTCACGCCGGCGCAGCACCTGGCGGAACTGGGCACCCAGCTGAACCGCTGCTCCGAGCTCCACCCCCACCGGGTGACCGTGCTCACCGGCAGCGATGCCTGGCCCCTGGAGCGGCAACGGGTTTTTCTGGCCGAGGCCCAGGCCCTGGCGGCGGCCAGCGGCCTGCCGGTGAGCTTCGAAACCCACCGGTCCCGCTGCCTGGGCATGCCCTGGACGATCGCGCCGCTGCTGGAGGCCGTGCCGGGGCTGCGGCTGACGGCCGACCTGAGCCACTGGTGCGTCGTGGCCGAACGGCTGATGACCCCGGATCTGGAGCCGGTGCAGGCGATGGCCGACCGGGTGGACCACATCCATGCCCGGGTGGGCCATGCCCAGGGTCCCCAGGTGTCCCATCCCTTCGCCCCCGAACATGCCGAGGCGCTTGCCGCCCACCTGGCGTGCTGGCAACTGTTCGCCGAACGGGCGGTGAATCGGGGGGCACCGCCCCCCAGCTTCACACCCGAATTCGGGCCGGACGGCTACCTGCCCACCCTGCCGTTCACGAACCAACCGGTGGCCGATCTGCTGACGATCAACACGGCGATGACGCGGTGGTTGCGCAGTCAGCCGATAGCTGGGAACAGCGATAAGCTATGTTCATCGTGAACAGAGTTACGTCGTGATGAACATGATCGACGCCCCGACCGGCACGCCGTCGGCCAACCGCTCCAGCCAAGGGTCCGATCCCCGCCAGGCCACCCTGGTTGCTTCCCTGCGAGCCCGTTACGCCATCGCCGAGCAGCGCCAGGACGCCGATGCCAAGCGGGCCCTGTTCAAGGAAGCCGCCTACCTGGGCATCCGCCCCGACGCGTACCAGGGCTCCAGCAGCGTCGCGTAGATCGCCTGCTGGTGCAGGATCCGGGCCTCCAGCCGGTGCGGCGGTCCGGTGCGGAAGCCATCCCCGTAGCCCCGCTGCGCCGATTCCACCAGGGCGCGGTCCTCGGCGAGGAAATGGACCATCTCCGCCATCAGCGCCTCCCCTTCGCCCCGGAGTGAGGCAGGCCCCAGCAGCCACACCTGCATCCGGCAGGTGTCCAGCGCTTCGGGCAGGAACTGGATCATCGCCAGCCGTCCGTCCGGCCACACCAGCAGGTGGTTCCACGGCGGCAGGCCGAAGGTGAGGAACTCCCCGTCCGCCTCCGGCGAGGGGGTGGCCAGCACGTTGGCCCAGGTGCCGAAGCGATGGCGGTAGTCGCGCACCGGGCCCTGGAGCCGATGCAGGGTGGTGGGATGGGCGATGGCGACGTGGTAGTCGTCCAGGGTGTTGTCGTGGGCGATCTTCCAGTTGCAGGCCAGTCCCCGCTCGTGGAAGGCCAGGGGCACCAGGGTTTGGGCGAGGGCTTCGGGAGCTTCCTGCAGCGCCAGATCGAGCTGGTCGTCCAGGGGGATCGGGTCGGCCCCCAGGGCCACCCAGATCAGGGAGGCCCGCACCTGGCAGCCGAGGACCTCGAGCGGCCAGGCGCCGCGATCGAACGGGTCGACGAAGTCCCCTTCCCGGGCGGCCGCCAGCAGCGTGCCGCCCAGGTCGTAGGTCCAGCCGTGGTAGGGGCACACCAGCCTGCGGCAGGCCACGCTTCCCTCCTGTGGGGAACGGAAGGCCACCGCCCGGTGGGGACAGCGGTTGCGGAAGGCCCGTACGCGGCCGTCGCTGCCGTGGCATAGCAGCACGGGAAGACCGAGCAGCTCCAGCGCCCGCACATGGCCCAGCGGCAGATCGGCGGCGGCGGCGACGGGGTGCCAGAAGCGGGTGGCGTAGTGCTCGCGCTCGAGGGCGGCGATGGACGGCGAGCCGTAGAGCTCCGTCGGCAGAAAGGCGGCCCGGGTGGCGGTGTCCATGGAACGAACGGTGTGGGCAGGACGGAGTGATCCCTCAGAGCAGGGCGCCATCCAGGCTGCGCAGGCGGCTGGCGAGTTCCTCGCGCAATTCCAGGAAGGGCGGGGACACGCGCAGGTGGCGCAGGTCGGAGCGGTCGAGCTGGACGTCGACGCTGTGGACGATCCTGCCGGGGCGCGGCGCCATGATGTGCACGGTTCCGGCGAGCAGCAGCGCCTCCTCGATGTCGTGGGTGATCAGCAGGGCGGTGAGCCCTGTGCGCTTCCAGAGGTCGTGGAGGAACTCCTGCATCGATTCGCGGATCTGCAGATCCAGCGCCCCGAACGGTTCGTCCAGCAGCAGCACCTTCGGTTCGTTGGCCAGGGCCCGGGCGATGGCCACCCGCTGCTGCATGCCCCCGGAGAGTTCCCGCGGCAGCCGTCGGGCCGCATCCGCGAGCCCGACCACGTCGAGGAAGTAGGCGGTGCGTTCGCGGATCTCCGCCTTGTCCCGACCCTGGAGGGACAGGCCGAAGGCGACGTTCTGGGCCGCTGTGAGCCAGGGGTAGAGGCTGTACTTCTGGAACACCATGCCGCGGTCGGAGCCGGGGCGCTGGACCGGCACGCCATCGAGGTGGATGGTGCCCGCGCTGGGCCGCTCCAGACCGGCGATCAGGCGCATCACAGTGGACTTGCCGGACCCCGAACTGCCGACCAGGGCCATGAACTGGCCCGAGACCAGCTCGAAAGAGATGTTGTCGAGAACGAGCTTGCGATCACGCCCTTCGCCGAAACTCTTGGAAACCTGGGAGACCTGGAGATGCATGGGGTTCAGTTGGCCCAGGAGCAGGCCCGTCGCATCAGAAAGCGGAAACCCAGATCGATCATCAGGCCGATCAGACCGATCACGATCAGGCCGACGAAGATCTCATCGGTGCGCAGGAATCGCTGGGCCAGGCTGATGCGTTTACCCAGGCCCTCATTGGCGGCCACCAGTTCGGCGACGATCACCAGGTTCCAGGCGGAGGCCATGTTGATGCGGTAGGTGTCGAGCACCTGGGGAGCGATGTAGGGGGCCACCACCCGGGTGAGGATCGGCAGGCCCCGGCCCCCCAGGGTGAGGGCCGTTTCCACCAGTTCGGAGGGAACGAACTTCACCGCATCCATGATCATCAGGGCGTTGAAGAAGAAGGTGCCGATGAAGATCAGCATCACTTTCGGGAGTTCCTCAAGGCCGAAATAGATGATCAGCAGCGGGATGAAGGCCGGCGCCGGCATGTAGCGGATCAGCGCCATCAGGGGCTCCAGAAAGTGGCAGATGGTGCGGTTCGTGCCCATGGCGATGCCGATCGGCAGGGCCAGCCCTGCCGAGATCATGAAACCGATGAACACCCGCTTGATGCTGGCCGCCGCATCCGCCACCAGGATGCCCCGCTGGAACTGGTCGGTGCCCGCCATCCACACCGCTCCGGGGCCCGGCAGGAAGAGCTTGTCGACCATGCCGCTGGAGGTGACCAGCCACCACATCAGGAAGACGGTGAGGATGCCAAGCACCCCCAGGACCCAGGGGTGGCTGACGAAGCGGCGCAGGGCGGGGGACCGGGCCATGGTGCTCAACGGGCGTTGTCGACGAACTGGGAATTCAGCAGGTTGGTGAGGTCAGGCTTGGTCTTGGCCAGGCCCGTCTCCACCAGGAAGGCGCTGATCTGTTCGGCGGCAAAGGGAAGCGACAGCATCGTGGTGCCCGGCTTGAAGTTGCTGCGGTTTTCCTCGAGGGTCTGGATGGTGGTGCCGGCGTTGTACTCCTTGAATTCGGCTTCGCTGACTCCGGAGCGCTCCACCAGGATCGGCAGTGTGCCGGCCGGGTCGTCCTTGATTGTCTGCAGCGTGGCGAACCAGGCGTTGACGATCTTCTGGACCTTCTCGGGATTCTTGGCGACGAAGTCCGTGCGGCAGACGAGCAGATCACTGATCGCACCGGGGTGATCCTTGGAGGTGGCCAGGGCCCGGCTGCCGGGGCGCTTCAGGGCCTGGGTGGTGAAGGGGGCATAGACGCCGGCCGCATCCACCTTGCCGGCCGCGAAGGCCGCGGCGGCGGCGCCGGTTTCGAGCGGTACGAAGGTGATGTCCTTGGCGGAGAGACCCGCCTCCTTGAGCACTTTCAGCAGCAGGAAATGGTCGACGGTGCCTTCCTCGGCCGCGACCTTCTTGCCCTTCAGATCGGGGATCGTCTTGATCTCCGCCGCAGCGATGATCTGGTCATTGCCCGTGGAGAAGTCGTTCTGGAGCACCACCTGGAGATCGGCCCCACCCGCCACGGAACTGATCGTGTCGTTGAGGGTCTGGCTGTTGCAGTCCAGCTGGCCGGCGTTGAGGGCGTTGATCGAATCCAGGTACCCGTCGAACCACTGCATGGAGGCCGCCACCCCCTGCTTCTCGAACAACCCCTTGACTTCGGTGACCTTCCAGGGGAACCAGCCCGGCCAGGCGCTGTAGCCGATTTTGACGGGCGCCTCCTGGCTGGCCGGCTGCTGGCAACCCGCCAGCAATCCTCCCCCGAGGGCGGCCATCAGGGCGAGGGCGACGGCCCGGCGTTGACGACGGAAAAAAGTGGCTTTCAACATCACAGGAATCGCGGAATGGAGTGGTGGCTGAGCAGATGGGGAAGGTCGCGTCTTTGGCGCGCTGCCGAATGGATGCCGGACTCGGCTCCGTGGGATTTTGGAGTGAAGGGATCTCGATGGAGAGGCTCAGAAAAACTCCAGATAACGATGCTGTTCCCATTCGGAAACCGCCGAGTGGTAGGACTCCCACTCTTCACGTTTGTAGGAGATAAAGGCGTTGAACATGGCATCACCGAATACACTTTCAGCAAGTGGATCCGCCGCGAAGGCCTCCACCGCTTCCCCGAGGGTTCGGGGCAGCATGTTCAGGCCGCGTTCGGCCCGTTCCGCTGCGCTGAGTGTGTAGGCATTCACCAGGTTGGGGGCGCCGGGATCGCGTTGTTCGCGGATCCCTTCGAGGCCGGCGGCCAGCATCAGCGCCGCACCCAGGTACGGGTTGCAGGAGATGTCGGCCGCCCGGCATTCCACCCGACCACCGGGAGAGGGAATGCGCAGCATGTTGGTGCGGTTGTTGTTGCCGTAGCAGACGAACACCGGTGCCCAGGTGAACCCCGACATGCTCCCCTGGGCCACCAGCCGCTTGTAGCTGTTGACCGTCGGGGCGATCACCGCACAGATGGCGGGGGCGTGGCGGAGCACACCGGCGATGAAGTGCTCCGCCAGCTTGGTGACCTCCCCGGGGGTCGCTTCGGGCGTGGCGAACAGGTTCACCCCGGTCTGAAGGTCCGCCAGGGACATGTTGAAGTGGGCGCCGCTGCCGGTGCGGTCGCCGAAGGGTTTGGGCATGAAGGTCGCCAGCAGACCGTGCCGATGGGCGATCTCCTTGGCCATCAGCTTGAAGAAGGTGAGCCGGTCGGCCATGGTGAGGACGTCGGCGTAGTCGAAGTCGGTCTCGAACTGGCCGGGGCCGTCCTCGTGGTCGAAGGAATAGACCCCCCAGCCCAGGCCGTTCATCGCCTGCACCAACTCGTCCAGCCAGGGCAGGTTGTCGAGCAGGCCGCGCACGTCGTAGGCGGGTTTGTCGAGGGTGTCCCGGTCGCTGAAGGGGACCCAGCCGCCCGCCGCCCCCTTCTTCAGCACGAAGAACTCGGTCTCGATGCCGAGGTTGAAGCGGAAGCCCATGGCGGCGGCCTCCTGGCGTACCCGGCCGAGGATGTGGCGGCTGCAGGCGTCGAAGGGCCGGCCGTGCAGGTGCAGGTCGCTGGCGAACCAGGCCACCTCCGGCTGCCAGGGGAGCACGGTGGCGCTGGCGGGATCGGGAACCGCGGCCACCTCGTCGTCGCTCACCTCCTGGGGAACGCCGTCGAGGGCCGCCCCTGTGAACAGCTCGGAGCCGGCCATCATCTGGCCGAGGTGCTCGAGGGGAACGGCCTTGGCCTTGCTCACCCCGTGCAGGTCGACGAAGCTCGCCAGGGCGTAGCGGACGCCCTTCGCGCGCAGGTCGGCCTGCAGGGCCGTGGTGGCATCGGAGGCGGGATGCTGGTGACTCATCAGGCGTGCAACAGGGCGGGGGAGGACTGAACGGCCTGGCGCTGGGCGTCGAGCCAGTCGTGCCAGGCTTCGAAGCCCTCGCCGGTGGTGGCGGAGAGGCGGAACACGGCGGTGCGGGGGTTCACCTGGCGGATGTGGGCCTCGATCCGCTCCACATCCACCGGCAGGTGGGGCAGCAGATCCACCTTGGTGATCAGCACGCAGTCGGCCTCCCGGAACATCACCGGGTACTTGAGGGGCTTGTCGTCCCCCTCGGTGACGCTCAGGAGCGCCACCTTGCGGTGCTCACCGATGGCGAATTCGGCGGGACAGACCAGGTTGCCCACGTTCTCCACCCAGAGGATGTCGAGGCCGGCGGGATCGAGCCGCTGGCGGAGCAGCTTCAGGCCGCCGCTGACCATGGCGGCATCCAGGTGGCAGGCACGGCCGGTGGTGATCGGCACCACCGGAATCCCCACGGCCTCCAGTCGCTCGGCATCGAGCAGGGTGGTCATGTCGCCTTCCAGCACGGCCATGGCCCAGCGGCTGGCGAGGGCGGCGAGGCTGCGCTCCAGCAGGGAGGTCTTGCCGGCGCCGGGGCTGCTCATCACGTTGAGGCAGAGCAGGTTCCAGGCGTCGAAGTGCTCGCGGTTGTGCTCGGCCCGGTGCTGGTTGGCCGCCAGCAGGTTGATACCGAGGCTGTCTTCAAGGGGCATGTGCATGGCGGATCAGCGGGCGGCGGTGGGACGGGACACGGGGTTGGTCGGTGAGGGGGCGGACTCGAACCCGTAGGCGACCGAGCGGATCCGCAGCTCGCGGCCGCTGACGATCTCCTCCATCGGGTGGTGGCAGCAGGGGGAGCGGAAGCCCTCGGCGGGATCGGGGCTGTAGGTGGCCTGGCAACGGACGCAACGCCCCACCAGGGGCACCGACTCAATCACCAGCTCGGCGCCGTCGAGCCAGCTGCCCTTGACGGCATCGGCCCAGGTGACCACCAGCTGGTCGGGTTCCACGCAGGTGAAGGTGCCCACCTCGAGATGGACCCGATCCACCGCCGGCACCCGGGGAGCGTGCTGCTGCTTCCACTCGTTCATGGACAGCAGCAGGCAGCGCGTCATGTCGACTTCATGCATGGCCTATCTCCAGGCGCGGTCGACCTGCATGTTGCAGTCCTTGGAGAGCCAGGCCGGCACCGACTTGCGGGGCAGCTGGCCGCTCACCACCAGGTGAGCCATGGTGTCGCAGATGACCCGGGTGGCCATCAGGGAGGTCATGTCGCTGACGTCATACGGGGGGGAGACCTCCACCACTTCGAGGCCGCAGACCGGAACGTTGCGGACGATCAGCTCCAGCAGCTTGAGGGCTTCGCGGGGCAGCAGACCGCCGGGCTCGGGCCAGCCGGTGCCCGGCACGAAGCCGGCATCGATGCAGTCGATGTCGAAGGAGATGTAGACGCAGTCGGTGCCGTCGGTGGCCCGCTCGATGGCGTAGGCCGCCGCCGCCTCCAGGCCCATGTCGCAGATGTCGGTGACGGTGAGCACGTTGGTGCCCCGCTCGCGGCAGACCTTCACCCCTTCCCGCGGCACCTGCCAGCCGCCGATGCCCAGCTGCACCAGGTTTTCGGCCGGGGCATTGGCCATGTTGGTCGCATGGAACCACGGCGTGGTGTGCATGCGCTCGTCCAGGTCGGTCTCCTGGGTGTCGACGTGGCGATCGAAGTGGATGATGCCCACCTTCTTGTCGCCGAGGTGGCGGCAGACGCCCCGGACGGTGGGGAAACCGATCGAGTGGTCGCCGCCCAGGATGATCGGGAAGGCCCCGCTGGCGAACACGTGGGCGATGCCCTTGGAGATCTGATCGAAGCTCTTCTCGTTGTTGGCGGGGATGGTGAAGATGTCACCCACGTCGCAGAGGGTGATCTGCTCGCGCAGGTCGACCCCCATCTCGTAGTTGTAAGGGGTGTAGAGGGCCGAGATGCGCCGGATCCCCTGGGGGCCGAAGCGGGTGCCGGGGCGGTAGGTGGTGCCGCTGTCGTGGGGGACGCCCACCACCGCCACGTCGAATTCCCCCACCCGGTTTACGTCCTCGATGTAGGGCGCCTTCATGAAGGTGTTGATGCCCGCGAAGTGGGGCAGCTCCCCGCGGGAGAAGGTGGAGATGCGCCGATCGACGATGCTTTCTGCCGCCTCCAGGCCGTAACGATGGCCCTGGTCGACCTCCTGTTGCCAGCCGGTAAGGGGAAGGGCGGCCTCCTTCTCGAGGGCCCGGGCCCCTTCCGTGCCGGCCGGGGGGCGGCCCCGGCCGAAGGCTTCGGACGCATCGGCCTGGCTGCCGCTGGACGGATCATTCATTCGGACCTCTGGGCACGGTGGGGATGGGGCGGTCTCCCGGGCTTTTGTCCCTCCGTGCCACACACCGGTGAGAACAGGGTTCTCAAGCTCCGGTGGGTGCGCTTCTCTCGGACCAGGCATCCCTCAGGTGCCGGCAATGCCAGGAATGGCAGTGCCAGCCATGGGGGACCGGAACCCTAGAAGCAATATCCGCCTTGGGATCCTGAAGGCCCCCGGACGGGACGGCTGTGACGGTTGCTACGGGATCGGGGCGGTGGCTTCAGGAAGGACAGGGAAGACCGGCCGCCTTGCGGTTGGTCTCGCGGCGCAGCAGCAGAAAGAGATAGTCCGGATCCTTGTACTGGCTCGGCAGGCACTGGTGCAGCTGCTCGAGCCGGTGCCAGCAGACCGTGCGCTGGATCTTCTTGAGGGTCCGACCTTCCCGGACCAGCAGCCGCAGGGCCTTGCAGTACATCGAATAATTGGCCTCCAGTTCACCGATGGTGACTTTCGGGATCGTGACCTTCGGCAGGGACGCTGGAAGCGATCGGGCGGTCATCGGGCATCCTTCGGGGCAGGCCCCGCAGAGATCTCCCCACTGTCGTCCATGGGCGGCCGGGGCGCGCCCCCCATCCGGGGACATTCCCGCCCCGGTCCTCCCATGGACGCAGGGGGCCGCCATGGGGGTTTGCTGACCCTGACGGCACAGGGGGGTGGCGGACCTTCCGATTCAGTTAAGGTTTGGTCAGCAGACGAAGGCCTGACATGTCCGAAGACCATCCCGTGATGAATGCGCTTCTGCAGCAGCTCCGCTCCCTCAATGAGCAGTACAACGATCTGCCCAACGAGCTCAACCGCTACCGCGTCGTCCGCCAGGAGCAGCTGATCGCCCAGTGGGCCCCAGGCGTCAGCGTCGCCGGCTGAGCCCTCCCCCCTGTTGATGCCTCACCCGTGAGGTGATGAACAAGAACCATCCCGTGTACCACTCCCTCGTCGCCAGGCTGGAGAGCCTGCGGGAACAGTACCGGCAGCATCCCAGCGAGCGGAACCGCTACCGGCTGGTGCGCCAGGAACAGCTGATCGCCCAGTGGGTGGCCGCCTCCGATCTGCCGGCGACCGCCTCCTTCCCGCCCATGGGGGTTGCGCCGACAGCGGCGACAACATGAAGAAAATCCCAGGCTTTGCTGTCGGGTACCCATTGCTGCTCCTGGGGTGCCGTTGATCGGCTACTGCAGAGGCAGCACACCCCGCTGCGGCATGGGCAAAAAGGAAAAAGGTGGTCTCAAGGTCAAGACCCTGAAGATCAAGGCCTCGAAGAAGAAGGAATCCGGAGGCAGGCGCAGTTCGGACAGTGTCTCCGGCAACGGCGTCGGCTCCACAGGTGTCTGCGAGTCGGATCTCTACAGGCCCTCGCCGATCTTCGACGACCTCTCCAACCATTCCGAGGGACGTCCCCCCAAGCTGGATCGCAAGTTCTATGAGAAGGAGCTGGCCCGGCTTCAGGTGGAGCTGGTCAAGATGCAGTACTGGGTGAAGCATGTGGGCTACCGCATGATCCTGCTGTTCGAGGGCCGCGACGCCGCCGGCAAGGGCGGCACCATCAAGCGCATCACCGAGCCCCTCAACCCGCGGGGCTGCAACGTGGTGGCCCTCGGTACCCCTTCGGACCAGCAGAAGACCCAGTGGTACTTCCAGCGCTACGTCGAGAATTTCCCCTCCGCTGGGGAGATCGTCCTGTTCGACCGCAGCTGGTACAACCGGGCCGGCGTCGAGAAGGTGATGGGCTTCTGCACGACGGAGCAGGTGGATGAATTCATGCTCTCCTGCCCGGAATTCGAGCGCATGCTGGTGCGCAGCGGCATCACCCTGATTAAGTACTGGTTCTCCGTCAGCGATGACGAGCAGGAGGCCCGATTCCGCTCCCGCCTCGAGGACCCGGCCCGTCGCTGGAAGCTGAGCCCCATGGACCTGGAATCCCGGGACCGCTGGGTGGAGTTCTCCCGGGCCAAGGACGAGATGTTCGCCCATACCAACATTCCGGAGGCTCCCTGGTTCACCGTCGAGGCCAATGACAAGCGCCGGGCCAGGCTCAACTGCATCCGCCACCTGCTCAGCAAGGTCCCCTATGAGGACATGACACCCAAGGCGATCGAATTGCCCCCCCGCAAGAGCGGTGCCGACTACCAGCGTCCGCCGATGAACGAGCAGTTCTTCGTGCCCAACGCCTACCCCTGAGGCCCCTCGCCCAGCCAGCCGCGGCCCCCGAGCAGCTCCAGCCAGATCAGCACCACCAGCCCGTGGATCAGCACGGGCGGCCAGATGGACCCGGTGAGGTCGTAGGCCATCACGCAGGTCAGCCCCAGCAGGCCGGCCAGGAGCAGGAAGCGGCCGTCGTCGAAGAGCTTCCGGCCCTGGCGGTACCAGAGCCGGCCCGCCAGCGGATGCCAGGCGACGAACAGCCCCACGCTCAGGGCCCCCCAGGCGACGGTGGCCGCCAGGCCCAGACCTTCCAGGGGGTGGGGCAGCAGTGCGGCCCGGAACAGGGTCTCCTCGACCAGGGCCGGGGACAGCAGCAGGGCAGGGGCCCGGCGCAGCAGCAGCCATGGCC
>NZ_JAYGIA010000038.1:0-16469 GCF_034931165.1 Synechococcus sp. BA-124 BA4
CAGCAGCGGCGCCTGGCGCTGGCGGTGCAGCTGGTGCGCGATGCCCGGGTGCTGCTGCTGGATGAGCCCACCGCCGGCCTCGACTGGACCGTGCGGGAGGAGGTGCTGCAGCTGCTGGCCGACCTGGCCCGGGAGCGGGCCCTGCTGGTGGTGACCCATGAACCCGAGCTGTTCCGGGGTGTGATCGACCACGGCTGGCGGCTGGAGGGCGGCAGCCTGGGTCCCCTGGAGGCGCCGCGATCCGCCTCCTTACGATGACCGGCGGACGGTGGGAGATGGCTTGATGGGGGGACGGGTCGCTGGCGACAGCCTGCTGAGGGCCACCGGTGCCGGTGGCGGCATCCGCATGGTCGGGGTCACCACCACCGCGGCCAGCCGCGTGGCCAGCGATCGCCATGGGCTCTCCTTTCTCACCACGGCCCTGCTGGGCCGAGCCATGACGGCGGGGCTGCTGCTGGCCAGCTCGATGAAGGTGGCCCACGGCCGTGTGAATCTGCGCATCCAGTCCGACGGACCCCTGCGGGGTCTGATGGTGGATGCGGGCCGGGACGGCACCGTGCGGGGCTACGTGGGCCGCCCCGACCTGGAGCTCGACCTGCTCGCCGACGCGGCCGGTGGGCACCGCTTCGATTTCCGCCGCGCCACCGGCACCGGCTACCTGCACGTCGTGCGGGACCGGGGCCAGGGCGAACCCTTCAGCAGCACCGTGGAGTTGGTGAGCGGCGGCATCGGGGAGGACGTGGCCTCCTACCTGCTCCATTCCGAGCAGACCCCCTCGGCCCTGTTCGTGGGGGAGACGATCGACAGTTCCGGCGTGCGCTGCGCCGGTGGGGTGCTGGTCCAGGTGCTGCCGAAGGCGGCGCGGGAGCCGGCCCTGGTGGCCCTGCTGGAGGAGCGCTGCCGGGAGATCACCGGCTTCAGTGAGCGGCTCGCCACCCATGCCCACCAGCTCCAGGCCCTGTTCGAGGACATCTTTCCGGATCTCGATCCCCAGCCCCTCGAGGCGGCTCCGATCGAGCAGCCGGTGCGCTTCCACTGCCCCTGCAGCCGTCACCGCAGCGTCAGCGCCCTGCGGCTCCTGGGCCGCGACGAACTCAGCGCCATGCTCAGCGAGGACGGCCAGGCGGAGCTGACCTGCCATTTCTGCAGCGAGGTCTACCGGGTGGGGGCCCAGGAGCTCCAGGAGCTGATCGACGAGCTGGCCGCCGTGGCTTGAAGCGCTCAGGCGATCAGGAGGGCACCGAGCAGCAGCAGCAGGATGGCCGGGAGGCTCTGCAGCTGGAGGGTGGTGACCGGCAGGGTCTGGCTGAGGGAGGCCCCCAGCCCACCGGCCAGAAGACCGCCGAGGACCAGCCCCAGGCAGAGCAGGGCGAAGGACCAGCCCACCGATGCCAGGAAGCGTCCGTTACGCCGCTGCAGATTGAGCAGGGTGACGCCGGTGGCCAGGGCCGTGAGCAGCTCGGGGGCGGCGCCGGGCATCAGCACCAGCAGCACCAGCAGCACACCGTCGGCGGCCAGGGGAAACCAGAGCTCCCGGCCGCTCGCCAACTGCAGCCGGGGCAGCGAGAAGCTGGGGCGGGGCAGGCGGGAGGGGGGAAGCTGGGGGAGGCTGGGCAGGGCCGAAAGGGCCGGCCGGCTCGGGGGTGGTGAGGCCTGCTCCCGCTGGGAGGCAGAGCGGGCGGCGCTGCTGACCCTTCCCTGCTGGCGTTCCTTGAGCCGATCCATCAGCACGGCGTCGTAGGCCGCCTCGATGCGGGAGCGCACCATCGGATCATCGCCGGCCTCTCTGAGTCGGGCCAGCTTGGCCTCCTGGACCGTGTCGAAGGAGGCATCCGGGGCGACGCCCAGCCGCTCGTACGGATCGGAGGCGTCAGGGGCCGGCTGGGGCTGGGCGGATCCTTGGTTCATACCACCGAGCGTATCGAGCCAGGGCTAAAAAAGCGGTTCACTGCGGTGATATCCGGCTTCCTGTTGCAGACGGCGACGGCAGGCCTCCGCCTCCTCGATGGCCAGGGACCGGCGCCGCTTGAGCAGGGGCATCTGCGGCGGCAGGTGGCTGCCTTCACGCATCTCCACGGCTCCCTGGGAGGGCTGGAAGCTGACGTAATCACTGCCCCCGTCGCTGCGGGGACGCACAAGCCAGAGCGGGGATGGCGTCACGGATCGAGGCATCGCAGTGACCGTCCGTTGCGGCGTGACGAATTGTTGCTTCATTCTGCCCCCTCCGCCGGCATGGCGCGAGGGAGGGGTTCCCCCGCGCCGGCCGCGACACGGCCCCGACCCGACCCCGATACGACCCGGGGTCAGAGGGCGATCGGCTCCACCCCGCTCACCACCGGCGCCACCCCGTGCAGCTCCAGCTCGGGATGGTCCTCCTGAAGCTGGTGCAGGTTCCAGTCGTTGCGGAACAGCAGCACGGGCCGGTCCCAGGCGTCACGGACCGTCTTGCAGTTGAACAGCCGCCCCACCCGCTCCAGCGCCGGCCAGCCGCCGCTCACCCAGCGGGCGACGCTGAATTCCAGCGGTTCGAGCCGACTGGTGACGCCGTACTCGTTCTCCAGCCGGTATTGCACCACCTCCAGCTGCAGCTGGCCCACCGCCGCCAGGATCGGGTCCCGCTTGCTGGGGTCGGTGTCGTAGAGCACCTGAACGGCCCCCTCCTCCCGCAGCTCGTTCACCCCCTTGCGGAAACTCTTGAACGCCGAGGGGTTGGGGTTGCGCAGCCAGGCAAAGATTTCCGGGCTGAAGCAGGGAATGCCCTCGTACTCCACCCGTGCACCGGTGTAGAGGGTGTCGCCGATGGCGAACATGCCGGGATTGTTGAGGCCGATCACATCGCCGGGGTAGGCGTCGTCCACCACCTCCCGGTCCTGGCCGAACAGCTTCTGCGGGCGGGACAGGCGGATGGTGCGTCCGCTGCGGGCGTGGCGCACGTTCATGTCCTTCTCGAAGCGGCCGCTGCAGACCCGCACGAAAGCGACCCGGTCCCGGTGGCGGGGATCCATGTTGGCCTGCAGCTTGAAGACGAAGCCGCTGAACTCCGGCCGCAGCGGATCCACCGGGCCCTGGTCGCTCTCCCGGGCCACCGGCGGCTGGGCCAGCTCCAGGAAGGCATCGAGGAAGGGGCGCACGCCGAAATTGGTCATCGCCGAACCGAAGAACACCGGGCTCAGCTCACCGGCGTGCACCCGCTCCAGGTCCAGCGCCGCACCGGCCCCCTCCACCAGCTCCAGTTCCTCCTGCGCCAGCCCCAGCAGCTCCGCCTCCACCAGATCGGCCCGCTCGGGATCGCCGGGGGGCAGGCGCCGCTCCAGGCTCTGGCGGCCCCGCTCGGCCCGCTCGAACAGCAGCAGATCCTGGGAGCGCCGGTCGATGACGCCGCGGAAGCGGTCGCCGCTGCCGATCGGCCAGTTCACGGGCCAGCAGGCCAGCCCCAGCTCCTGCTCGATCTCGTCGATCAGCTCGAGGGGCTCGCGCCCCGGCCGGTCCATCTTGTTGACGAAAGTGAAGATGGGAATCCGCCGCATCCGGCAGACCTCGAACAGCTTGCGGGTCTGGGGCTCCAGGCCCTTGGCCGCATCCACCAGCATCACGGCATTGTCGGCGGCGGCCAGGGTGCGGTAGGTGTCCTCCGAGAAGTCCTGGTGGCCGGGGGTGTCGAGCAGGTTGATCGTGCTGCCGGCGTAGTCGAACTGGAGCACGGTGGAGGTGATCGAGATGCCGCGCTGCTTCTCCAGCTCCATCCAGTCGGAGGTCACCTTGCGCTGCTCCCCCTTGGCCTTCACCGCCCCGGCCTGCTGGATGGCCCCGCCGTAGAGCAGCAGTTTTTCCGTCAGGGTCGTCTTGCCCGCATCGGGGTGGGAAATGATGGCGAAGTTGCGGCGTCGGCTCACCGCCGCCGCCAGGGCCGCGGTTTCGCTGTCCGCTGCGGGGACGGAGGGGGGTCGGCTGGTCATGGGCCCAGCCTGCCAGGCAGGCCGTGGCCCTGGATCTCCAGGTAGCGGTCGTCCAGCTCCCGAACCTCCAGCCCCCCCAGCCCGGCGGCCTCCAGCTGTGCCCTCACCTCGGCGGTGCTGAAGGCCGCCCGCAGGGAATGGGCGTAGTCCCGCCGCAGCACCGCCGGCGCCGCACCCACATGGCGGGCCACCACGGCCTCTAGGTCCGCGGCGGTCGCCGGCCGGCGCAGATCCCGCACGTAGAGGCTGGTGCCCGGCCCAGTGAGCTGCTTCACGGCCCGCCAGAACACGCCCGGGTCATGGAGATGGTGCAGCAGGCTGTTGCTGACCACAGCGCTGCAGGGGCCCGCCAGCTGGGGGCTGGGCAGCACCAGCCGCTGGAAACGCACCTGACGGTGGGCGACCGGATCCGCCAGGCGCCGTTGCTCGGCGATGGCCAGCATCGCCGCCGATCCGTCGATGCCCAGCACCCGGGCCCCGGGCCACCGGCGCGCCACCAGAAAGGTGATGTTCCCCGGTCCGCAGCCCAGATCCACGACGCTCAGCCCTTCCCCGTCGCCGCTCCCCCGGAAGGCGGGGAGGGCCTCGATCCGCTCCAGCACCGCCCGGTCTCCGCTGGAGAAATCCGCCGCCGCGTAGGCCTCGGCCTGCAGCGGCTCGTCCATCAGCTCCGGTTCACAGATCCGCTCCATCGCTCCAGCATCCCCTCCGGCACCACAGGCACCGTGGCTGGGGTGGTCAGGGCGTTGCAGACCCTACAGGTGGCGTTATGGTGCGCAACACGATCCGGCCGTACCCCCCGTGACCCTCTCCGCCGCCCGTCCAGCCAACCCCGCCACGGCGGCGACCTCTGCCGGGGCGACCTCCGCCGGCAGCGACGCGACGGCAGCGCCGGCGGCGGATTTCCCGGTCACTGCCCCGGCGGCCTATCCGGTCTTCTATCGCACCTACAGCCGCAAGACCGCGAGCGGCGGTCGGGAGAGCTGGCACGAGGTGGCTGAGCGCAACCTGGAGGGACTGCGGGTGCTCGGCTCCCTCGACGCCTCCGAGGTGGAGCTGATCCGACGCATGCAGCGCCACCAGATGGCCCTGCCCTCCGGCCGCTGGCTGTGGATCGGCGGCACCGAATGGATCGAGCAATCCGAGAACTTCTCCGGGGCCTACAACTGCACCTCCACCAATCTGGTGGACTGGGAAGCCTTCGCCCTGATGATGGATCTGGCGATGATGGGCTGCGGCACCGGCGCCATCATCGAGCCCCACCTGATCAGCCGGCTGCCGAAGGTGCGCAACACCCTCGTCATCGACGGCGTCACCGACATCGGCCTCACACCGATCGGCTCCCGCCAGCAGCAGACCACCCACACGATCGAGGGCCATCACGTCAGCGTCCGCGTCGGCGACACCCGCGCCGGCTGGGTGGAGAGCTACCGGCTGCTGCTCAACCTCTGCAGCGACGAGCGCTTCGACGGCCCCGTTCACGTCTCGGTCGACCTGTCGGACGTGCGGCCGGTGGGGGAAACCCTCAAGGGCTTCGGCGGCATGGCCAATCCGGTCAAGCTGAAGGATCTCTACGGCCGCGTCGCCCAGATCCTCAACAAGGCCCGGGGCCGCCAGCTCACCTCGGTGGAGTGCTGCCTGTTGATCGATGAGGCGGCGGTCACGATCGTGGCCGGCAACATCCGCCGCAGCGCCGGCATGCGCCAGTTCTGCGCCGACGACGATTCCGCCCTCGGTGCCAAGGAAAACCTCTGGCAGCAGGACGAGCAGGGCAACTGGCGCATCGATCCCGAGCGGGACGCCCTGCGCATGGCCAACCACACCCGGGTGTTCCACGTGCGCCCCAGCCGCGAGGTGGTGCTGGAAGCGGTCACCAAGCAGTTCCAGTCGGGAGAGGGGGCGATCCAGTTCGCTCCCGAGGCCATCGCCCGCTCCAACGCCGACCTGCTCACAACCCCGGAGCTGCGCACCGAGTTCATCGGCATTTACTGCGACCAGGGACGGGAGGAAGCCGGCCGCTGGCTGCAGCTGCACCACCCCGGGATCGGCGCTGACGAGCTCGAACATCGGCTCGGCCGCTACGGCCTCAACCCCTGCGGTGAGATTCTCGGCGCCGATTTCCACTGCAACCTGGCGGAGATCCACCTCAACCGGATCGACCCGGCCGACCACCAGGCCCAGGAGGACGCCTTCCGGGCCGGGGGGCTGGCGGTGGCCTGCCTGCTGAACCACCGCTTCGAGGTGGAGCGCTACCGCCGCAGCCGGGCCTGGGATCCGATCGTGGGGGTCAGCTTCACGGGCCTGTTCGACTTCTTCGTCCACGCCTTCGGCACCCCCTGGCTGCAGTGGTGGGAGGCGGGTCGTCCCGACAGCGAGGAGGGCCGGGCGTTCCGCCAGCAGGAGGCGGCCTACCTGTCCCGCTGGAAGGATTGGGTGCACCAGGCGGTGTGGGATTACTGCGACCGCCACGGCATGCGCCGTCCCAACCGCTGCACCACCGTCCAGCCGGCCGGCACCAAGAGCCTGCTCACCGGTGCCAGCCCCGGCTGGCATCCCCCCAAGGCCCAGCGCTTCATCCGCCGCATCACCTTCCGCAAGAACGATCCGGTGGCCCTGGCCTGCATGGAGTACGGCTACGCAATCGTTCCCTCCCAGTCCGACAAGGATGAGCAGGGGCGGCTGCTGAATGATCCCTTCGATCCTCGCTGCACCGAATGGCTGGTGGAGATCCCCACTGAGGTGAGCTGGGCCAACCTGCCCGGGGCCGACCGGGTGGAGATCAACAACTTCTCGGCCCTGGCCCAGTTCGACTTTTACATGCAGGTGCAGCGGCACTACACCACCCACAACACCTCGGCGACGGTGGAATTCCGCGAGCACGAGATTGAGCCCCTGGCCGCCGCAATCCACCACGCCATCGAGAACGGGGAGGGCTACATCTCGGCCGCGCTCCTGGCCCGTTTCGATGCCAACGCCACCTTCCCGCGGCTGCCCTTCGAGCCGATCGATCAGGCCACCTACACCCGGATGGTGGCGGAGGTCGAGCAGCGGCGCGTCTGCGGCGATTTCTTCCTCGCCCTGCAGAAGTACGACCGCGGCGAGCTGGTCGAAGCCGGCCCGGCCGGTTGCGATTCCGACAAGTGCCTGCTGCCGCTCGCCAAGCCTGAGTCCTGAGCCTTCGCCGGCGGCCCACCGGCCGCCGGCGTTGGTGGTAAGGCCGCCCCCTACTCGGCGGTGGCGGTCAGGGTACTGATCTCCCGGTGGCTGAGGGGATCGCCGGGATCGATCACCACGAGGCGATCGCGTCCGCAGTTCTTGGCCATCAGCAGGGCCTTGTCGGCCCGGCGGAAGGTGGCGTCGTAGTTCTCTTCGGCTTTGTGCTCGGTCAGGCCCATGCTGGCGGTGAGCTTCAGCTCCATGTCGTCGATCGAGACGCGCATGCTGCGGATGTTGGCCAGCATGCGCTTGGCCACGCCCTCGGCCGTGGCGAGATCGGCATCAATCAGCAGGGCCAGGAATTCCTCCCCACCCCAGCGGGCGATGATGTCGTAGTGGCGGAGACTGCCGGAGAGGGCCTTGACGAAATCCACCAGCATCAGATCGCCGGTGGCGTGGCCATATTCGTCGTTGATCAACTTGAAGTGGTCTACATCCAGGATGATCATCGAATAGGTGGAGCCATGCCTGCTAGCCCGCTGATCCTCCTCAAGACAGCGTTCCGCCATGAAGCGACGATTGGAGATCCCCGTCAGGGCGTCATGGGTTGAGGCTTCGAACAGGGTGAGGTTCACCTCCTTGAGTGAGGCCTGATAAAGGTCGGAGATGCGCACCACGCGTTTGATCTGGCGCAGCTGCTTCTCATAGCGATTCGTGAGGCTGCGGTTGCTCTCCAGAACGTGGGATTGATAGAGATCGGAGATATCGGCCACCCGTTCCAGGCGGTCCACCTGCTCTTCGATGCGGTGCCACAATCTGGCCAGCAGGTTTCGGACCGGATCATTGTCGTAGCGCTGGTCAGCCAGGACGGCCATGACTTCCTGTTCCAGCTGATCGTCAGATTTGGGGCCGGAAGTCTCGGGCATGTCAGGCGTTGATGGAAAGGATCAGGAATGGAAAGGTGTAATCTTCCTTGAACTCGGAACCCAGCTCGGCGGATCGGGGGTTTCGGTCATCGAACATCCACTGGACCAGCACCTCCTTGCCTTCATCAAAAGACGTCTGGAGCAGATCAAAGATGTCGATCATGAAGCGAATGCTGCTGGTGTTGAGATAGTTGAGATGCAGCTCGAGGGTCAGGGATTGGTTGGCGGTGGACAGATAGGACTCAATCCACTGAATCAGCTGGTCGTAGAGCTCAAACGAATTCTCAGGATAGGACTCCCCGCTCATCACCACCACGCCGGCCTTCCAGTCCGCACGGATCGAAGGGCTGGACTGGGAGCCCGGCACTGACAGGTTCAGTTCTTCGCTGCTGCTCATGGGATCAGATGATGGCCCGAAGGCTGAAGAAGGCGCGACCGGGCTCAAGGGGGTCAAGGGAGGCCTCCATGGGTTGGCTCGAACGCCTGGCAATCTCAATGAGACCCAGGCCGGCGCCCTGGCCCGGGGTCTGGGAGTGGGGCTGGCGCAGCTGCTGTTTGTAGAGCACCTTCAGCTGGGGCTTGTCGCAGGCGGCGAGTTCGTGGATCCGCTTCAGCAGGGCCTTACCATCCTCCATCTCAACGAGGTTACCTGCACAGACGGCGTAATGGCCAGCCTCGGCGGCCGCAATCACGACCGTGGCGGAGGACTCGGCATCGCTGAAGCCATGGCTGGTGGCATAATTCCTGATATTCTGACTCATTTCGATATACACACTGAACACATCCATCACTTCCAGTTCGGGCGCGTGATGGGACTCGATGTGTTCCTTGAGGGCTGAACCGATCTCGCCGATCAGGGTGGTGGAGATCGGTCCATTGAAACAGATGAGGATCCGATAATCACTGAAGAACTCCCTCAGGGACATCAGACTGGTGGTGGTGATCGTCATCGCTTCAGCTCCGAGATGCGCCCTTGCGTCGGGTTGGCGAGCCAGGAGAAGGGTTTGCTGAATAGGGTCGCATGGGACATCAGTCGGGCCTCTAGGAGAAACGGAAGGAAAGGATCGTGATGTCATCCCGTTGGGGATGGCTGCCGCGAAACTGCTCAAGGGCATCGGCCAGGGCCTGGCGCTGCTGCTCCAGTGGCTGGCGGGCCAGCCCGATCAGCCATTCCTTGAATTGCTGGGTGCCGAGGGAAAAGCCGTTGTCACCACCTGACTGGTCCAGCAGGCCGTCGGTGGTGAGGTAGTAGGTGCAGTCCGGCAGCAAGGGAACATCGTGGTCGGTGTAGGAGCCGACCCGTTGGTCGCAGATGGCCCGATGGTCTCCCCTGAGCATGTGCATGGTTTGCCCATCACTCCAATAGAGACTGATCTTTGCCCCCGAGAATCTAAGTGTCCTGGCTTCGAAGTCAAGCCGAACCAGCCCGATGTCCATGCTGGTGGCGATCGACCTGCTCATCCTGGCGCCATGCAGCAGGGTGCGCATCGCGGTGTCGGTGCAGTTCAGGATGGCCGCCGGTGAGGTGATGCCCACCTCCATGATCGAGCGATCGATCCCCGCCCTGGCGAGCATCGTCATCATCGCTCCGGAAACGCCGTGGCCGGCGCAGTCGGCCACACCGGCCAGGCAGTGACCGCCTTCCGAGTGGAAGATGTAGTAGTCACCACCAACCGTATCCCGTGGCAGCCAGAGGATGAAATAGTCGTTGCCGAAGGTTTCCTGCAGCTGGCGGTCCGGAAGGATCGAGCGCTGCAGCAGCCCCGCATAGTTGATGGAGGACTCGATCTGGCGGTTCGCTTCCAGCAGTAGACGGTTGCTGGCCTCACCGGCGATCAGCGCCTGCCGCATCTTGGTGAGCACGATGTTGAAGGCCTTGGCCAGCCTGGAGATCTCATCGTTGCTCCGGATCGTCAGCAGACTGGTCATGTCGTCGCTCTCGATCGCGCTGGCCTCCCTGACCAGTCGGGCGATCGGCAGGATGATGCGTCTGGCAATGATCTGATAGGAGATGATCGCCAGGATGACCAGCAGCAGGGTCAGAATCAAGGAGACATAGATCTCCGCTGACCGGCTGCCGGGAACCCGCAGCAGCTGAATGCCGGCGATGACCAAGTACAGAAGAACCAGACCATTGACAATCGCAATCAGCGTGAAGACCTGCTGAATCGACGCCTCCGGTGGCCGTGACGGAGGCTGTCCTCCCGGTGGTTTCCGGGGCCCGAAACGCACCCTGAGACGCCGACTGAGGCGCTGCACCGGCCCGCCGTCAACGGGGCGCTCGACGGGGATGGTCATCGCCTGGGGGTTCTTCGGACCCATGCTGGCCTGCAGGGTGTCGGGCAATCCGGAGCATGCTGCTGGGGCCATTCTGAGCCGAACATCCCTGCCGCGCCGTCTTCATCACCACGCCCGGCCATGGGCCTGGGCATCAACAGTCGGTCAGAATGGGTCATCGCCTTACCTTCTTCATGCCCCCTCGCCTGCGCATCGCCACCGGCCTGCTGGCGATGCTGCCGGTGGCTGCGGCGGCGGACCGGCTCCACTGGGGGGATGGGGTCGTCTTCGTCGCCTCGATCCTGTCGATCATTCCACTGGCGATCCTGCTCAGCACCGCCACCGAGGAGCTCTCCCTCACCCTCGGGCCCTCGATCGGCGCCCTGCTGAATGCCCTGTTCGGCAATGCCACCGAACTGATCATCGCCCTGGCGGCCCTGCGGGCCGGCCTGGTGGACATCGTCAAGGCCAGCATCACGGGCACGGTGATGGCCAATCTGCTGCTGGCCCTCGGCCTGTCGATGCTGGTCGGTGGGATCGGCCGCAGCGAGCAGCGCTTCCAGCCGGTGGTGGCACGGGTGAACGGCTCGGCCATGACCCTGGCCGTCCTGGCGATCCTGATCCCGAGCCTGCGGGGCATGGTGGGCGATGGCGCCGGGGGCCTTGACGCGGGCGCCGCCGAGTCCTTTTCCCTGTTCGTGGCCTGGGTGCTGCTGGCCGTCTACGGCCTGACGCTGCTGTTTTCCCTGAAGACTCACCGCACCCTCTATGCGGTGGCGGAGGTCGAGCTGGGAGTGGAGGGCGGGGAGCCGGCCCATGGTGAAGGCAGCGGCCCCAAGCCGCCCCTGCTCCCCTGGGTTGCGGTCCTGCTGGCGGCCACCGTCGGCCTGGCCTACGCCTCCGAGCTGTTCGTCGGCGTGGTGGAGACCGTCACCGAGTCCCTGGGCCTCTCGGCCCTGTTCACCGGCGTGGTCCTGCTTCCCCTGCTGGGCGGCGCGGCGGAATACCTCACCGCGGTGAGCATGGCCCGCAAGGACAAGATGGACCTGGCGGTGTCGGTGGCCCTGGGCTCCACCCTGCTGGTGGGGTTGCTGGTGGTGCCGGTGCTGCTGCTGGTGGCTCCCTTGCTCGGCCATCCCCTCGACCTCAGCTTCAACGTCTATGAGCTGGTGGCGGTGGCGACCGCGGTGCTGGTGAGCAATCTGGTCAGCCTCGACGGCCGCTCCGACTGGCTGGAGGGGGTGCTGCTGCTGGCGGCCTACGCCATCCTGGCGGCCGGCTTCTTCTTTCAGGGCAACACCGTTCCATGAGCACGAAGCCGGACGACCGTCCGCTGACCGCCCCCGCCTCCGCCCCGCCCCCCGCCCTGCGCTCCGGTGGTCTCTGGACCCGCCTGCGCCATGGAGCCGGCCTGCAGCTGCTGCTCACCCTCCTGGTCCTGCAGGCGGCCCTGATCCTGGGCCTGGCCTGGCTGGCTCTGCCGGCGGCCCTGCTGGTCGCGGTCCTGGCCCTGCGGCAGCTGCTGCCGCCCCTCTGGCAGCTCCTGGCCCGCCAGCTGGAGGAACCCCCCACGGTTCGGCTGCTGGCGCTGGTGTCCCTGGTGCTGGCGCTGCTGTCGATCCCCCTGGCCCTGGGCTGGTTCGACCCGTTGCTGGCGATCTACCGCAACGGCGACTGGGAGGCGATCGGCGCCTTCGGCGAAGGCGTCATCGGGGCCATCGGCCAGATCCTCGTGGCCCTGGTGGCCCTGATGATCGCCTGGCGCCAGGTGATGGTGGACCAGCGGCTCACCACCCAGCAGAACCGCATCACCCAGGCCCAGACCATCGACAGCTTCATCCACGGCATCTCCGAGCTGATCAGCGACGAGGAGGGGCTGCTGGAGGACTGGCCCCTGGAGCGGATGCTGGCGGAGGGGCGCCTGGCCGCCGTCCTGAGCAGCATCGACGGCGACGGCAAGGCCCGCATCCTGCGCTTTCTCTCCCACGCCCGGCTGCTCACGCCCCTGCGCCGGGACCAGCGGCTGGGGCGCGCCATCCTTGACGGCGAGGGCAGCTACGAGGAGGACCGGCCGCGGGGCGTCCCGGTGATCCGCCTGCAGAGCATGCTGCGGGGGGCCGACCTCGCCGGCACCGACCTGCGGGCCATTGACTTCAACGGTGCCGACCTCTCCGGTGCCGACCTCTCCGGCGCCGATCTGGCGGAGGCGAATCTCTCACGCGTCAATCTGGCCGGCGCCAACCTGCAGGGGGCGTCCCTTCAGGGCACCCGCTTCTTCTACGGCGACCCCTTGGAGGCCACCCCGCCCCAGCCCCAGCAGCCGCCGGACCACGTCGGCGGTGCCGGCACCGGCGCCCTGGTGGAGAACGTCAATCTGTCGGGGGTGCGCCAGCTGGATCCGGCCAGCCGGACCTACCTGGCGGCCTGGAGCGGGCTCCGCTCCCGGCAGACCATCCCCGGCGGCTGCAAGGGGCTGCCCAGCCGGCTGTAGGCGCCGCCCGCCCCTCCATGGGAGCATGGCGTGGCTTCCGACAGGGTCGGCAGGCCGTCCAGCCTGGAGGGGTGGTCGAGTGGTTGATGGCTCCGGTCTTGAAAACCGGCGAATCGCAAGATTCCGTGGGTTCGAATCCCACCCCCTCCGTTCCTTCCTGCCCTGACCGCCCTTGGGCGACTCAGAGCCCCTCGGCCCGGCAGGCCTGCCGGCGCAGCCGCTCCAGGCGCTCCAGCAGCGATTCGTTGCTCATCCGGTTGTTGAGCCGCTCCGCCAGCAGCGGGAAGGCCATGGGCCCGGGGCGGGGCGGGTGCCGCTCCAGCCACTCGCTCCCCTGCAGCCGCTCCAGGGTGCCGATCAGCCGACCGAGGTCGAGCTGCTCCTCCAGCACCTCGCCGCGGGCCTGGGCCAGCAGCAGATTGCCGGGTTCATGGCGCTGGAAGACATCGAACAGCAGGGCGGCGCTGATCTGCAGCTGGCCGCCGGAGCGGGCCTGGCCGGGGTAGCCGTTGAGCACCAGGCCGCTCACCTGGGCGATGGAGCGGAAGCGGCGGCGGCAGAGCTCCGAGAGGTTCACGGCCCGCTCCAGGTCCTCCAGCAGCCCGGCGGGATCCAGCAGGCTCCCGGCGTGCTGAGCGAGCAGCTCCTCGAAGGGGTAGCCGCGGGGGGCGAGCAGCTCGAAGCCGTAGTCGTTCACCGACACCGTGAAGGTGCCGGGGTGGTGCCGGGCCAGCCGCCACGACCACAGGAAGCCGAGGCCCTCGTGCACGAAGCGGCCCTCGAAGGGGTAGGAGTAGAGATGGCTGCCCTCCCGGGTGTGGCACAGCTCCACCAGAAACTGGTGCGTGCGGGGCAGCGCGGAGAGCTGCACCTGGCGCTCCAGCAGGGGCTCCAGGGCCCGCAGCTCGGCGGTGTCCAGGTCGAAACCCGATTCGCCGTCGAGGGCGCGGGCACAGCGGTCGACCTCCCGGCGCAGGTGGGCGCTGAGCAGGTCGGAAAGGGCCATCTGGCCGCCGCCCCAGGCGGGCACCGTGGCGCTGCGGCGCGTGGTGGCCTTCACCATCGCCGTCATCTCCCGCAGCCGCACGAACTCCAGCTGGCGGCCGGCGAAGAAGAACACATCCCCCGGCTTGAGCCGGCCGACGAAGGCTTCCTCCACATGGCCCAGCACGGCGCCGCGCACGAAGCGCACGGTCACGGCCCGATCGGCGCTGATCGTGCCGATGTTGAGACGGTGCAGGCGGGCGATGGCCGGCTCCCGCACCACGTAGCGCCAGGGCCCGTCCGCTTGCGCTCCGGCAGCCGGCTCCCTCTCCAGCTTGCGGTAGCGCGGGTAGGCCCCCAGGCAGTCGCCGCCGGCTTCGAGAAAGCGCAGACACCAGTCCCAGCGACGGCGCTCCAGCTGGCGGTAGCTCCAGGTGCGCCGCACCGCCGCCAGGGTGGCCTCGGGCTCGAAGCCCGGACCGCAGGCCAGGGACACCAGGTGCTGGAGCAGCACATCGAGCGGCTCCGCGGGCGGGCGGCGGTGCTCCACCAGCCCCTCCCCCAGCCCCCGGCGCATGGCCGACACCTCCAGCAGCTCCAGGGCGTTGGTGGGCATGAACAGCACCTGGGCCGTGCCGCCAGGCTGATGGGCCGAGCGGCCGGCCCGCTGCAGCAGCCGGGCCAGGTTCTTGGCGCTGCCGATCTGCACCACCCGCTCCACCGGCTGGAAGTCGACCCCCAGATCGAGGGAGCTGGTGCACACCACCCAGCGGATCGCCGCCGCCTTCACCCCCGCCTCGATGGCCTCGCGCTGGGCCCGATCAATGGCGCTGTGGTGCAGGGCCAGGGCCCCGTCCATCTCGGGGCAGGCGAAGCGCAGGCACTGGTGCCAGCGCTCGGCCTGGTTGCGGGTGTTGGTGAACAGCAGGGTGGAGACGGCCGGGTCCAGGGCGGCCACCAGCTCCTCGTACATGCGCAGCCCCAGGTGGCCGGCCCAGGGGAAGCCGTCGATCGTGTCGGGCAGCAGGCTGCGGATCTGCGTATCCCGCCGGATGCGGGCGGTGATGATCCGCAGCTCGCCGTCCACCCCCACCGCGGCCCGGGCCGCCTCCTCCAGGTTGCCGATGGTGGCGCTGATCGCCCAGGTGCGCAGGGCGGGCCGCCGGCCCCGCAGCCAGCTCAGGCAGAGCTCGGTCTGGGAGCCGCGCTTGCTGCCCATCAGCTCGTGCCACTCGTCGATCACCACCGCCTCCAGATCGGCGAACAGGGCCTCGGCCCGGGGCCCGGCCAGCAGCAGGGAGAGGGATTCGGGGGTGGTGATCAGGATCTGGGGCGGGGCCTTGAGCTGTTTGCCCCGCTCATGGCTGCTGGTGTCGCCGTTGCGCAGGCCCACCCGCAGGGGCCAGCCCATGGCCTCGATCGGCTCCCGGATCGCCAGCAGCAGGTCCCGGCTCAGGGCCCGCAGGGGCGTCAGCACCAGCAGCCGCAGGCCGCCCTCCGGCCCGGCGGCCCCGCTCTCGCTGAGCATGTCGGCGATCGGCCCCATCACGGCGGCGTAGGTCTTCCCCGAGCCGGTGGGCACCTGGATCAGGCCGCTGGCCCCCTCCAGGTAGGCGCGCCAGCACTGGCGCTGAAACGGCATCGGCCGCCAGCCGCGGCTGGTGAACCAGGCCTCGATCGGCCGCAGCGCCGCCGCGGGGGAAGGGGTCAAGGGGTCGCGGGGCGGGGACGGCTCAGGTGGAGAGCACCGCCACCACCACGGCGGCGATCGCCAGGATTACGGCCCCCAGCACCACCCCGGCGGCGATGTTGCCGCGGCGGATCTCGGCCCGGTAATCGATCGGGGAGAGGCGATCGAAGAGCAGGAGCCCGAGATAGATGAGGATGATGCCCAGAAAGGTCCAGCCGACCATCAGCAGCATCTGGAGCAGTGGTTTGACCATCCCCGCATCGCAAAGCCGGCCCCACCGTAGGGACACCCCGGAGGCCGCCCGCTGATGGGGCCGTCTTCCCCGGGCGGACAGCGGGATCCGGCTTTGCTGCTCTGGCCGCTGGCCAGCCTGCTGCTGCCGCTGCTGCCGTTGCTGGTGCTGGCTGTCTCGGCGCTGGAGTGGCCCCGACGGCTGGTGATGGTGGTGCCCGAAGGCCAAAGGGTGCTCAGCGCACCCTTCGAGCTGCGGGACGGCTGGCTGGGCAGCCCCCGGCTGACGCTGGCGGCCGAGATCCCCCCCAACAGCAGCGTCGAGCTGAATGTGGCCCTGCTCGATGGCGGCGGCCGCACCGTGCTGAGCCTCACCAAGGACGGCTGGCGGGCCAGCGGCACCTGGGCGGAGGAGGGGGAGAGCGGCACCTGGGAGGAGGGCGACGCGGGGCTGGCGCTGGCCATGCGCCCGGGCCGGAGCGGACGCTTCCAGCTGGCGGTGCAGCTGCAGGATCTGCTCGATGATGCGGGCCGCCCCCTGCCGAATCCGGTCGTGGTGCGCGGCAGCGTCCGCAACCACAGCGTCGACGTCCCCCTGCTGCTGTTCACCGCCGTGGTGACGTGGGCAACGGCGTTGGTGCTGCTCAAGGCCTGCTATGGCGTCGGCCGGGGCCGCTGGGTCCGGCGCAGTGACGATGGCATCGCCGCGATCCGCTGTGACGCCGGTGGCCCGGGCCTGGTGCGGGTGGGGGTGGTGG
>NZ_JAYGIA010000039.1:0-16452 GCF_034931165.1 Synechococcus sp. BA-124 BA4
CCCCTGAGGTAGGGAACCGTGTCGCGACCGAAGCTGTTGGCGAACTCCTTGGCGGAGAGCAGATCGTCGAGGGCGGCCATCTGACCCTTCTTGCCCCGGGTGGCCAGGTAGCGGCCCACGGCGAACAGGGTGCTGTTGACCTTCACCACGGCCCACTGGGCCTGGGTGAGGGCCCAGCGCAGGACGCCGAAGCCCCCCAGGCTGAGCAGCGTGATCAACACCAGGCTCAGCACCGCGTCGGCGGGGGTGGCGAAGAGTTCGGCGCGCAACCGCCGCAGCAGGGATTTCATCTCAGCGCTCCCGGATCTGGACCAGGTGGTTGAGACCGTTCATGAGGGCCGAAATCAGCAGGTCGAGGGTGAGGTAGGCCGCCAGGAGCACCAGAATCACCTCCACCGCCCGCCCGGTCTGGTTGAGCGTGGTTTCGGCCACGGAATAGAGGTCGGTGTAGCCCACGGCAACGGCCAGCGAGGAGTTCTTGGCCAGGGAGATGTACTGGGTGTTGAGCCCCGGCACGATCACCCGCAGCGACTGCGGCAGCACGATGCAGCGCAGGGTGGCGAACCAGCTCAGCCCCAGGGAAGAGGCCGCCTCCCACTGCCCCTTGGGAACGGCGGCGATGCCGCCCCGCACCACCTCGGCGATGAAGGCCCCCGAATAAACGATCAGGCCGGTGAGCAGGGCGCCGAATTCGACGCTCAGACGCACCGGTGACTGCCAGACCCCGTTCACCAGGGTGGGGCCCATCCAGCGCAGGCCCTCACCGAACCCGGCGATGTAGAGCCCCGATTTGGCCAGCACCAGGCCGGGGAGCTGGATGGCCGCCAGGCCGTTCGGCAGGGTGAGAAACACCACGAAGTACCAGAACACCAGCTGCAGCAGCAGGGGGATGTTGCGCACCACCTCCACGTAGACCCGAGCCAGCCGCCGCAGCAGGCCGTTGTGGCTGAAGGAGGCCATTCCCACCAGGGTGCCCAGCAGGGTGGCCCCCACCAAACCCACCAGCACCGCCCGGATCGTGTTGACCAGACCGGCCGCCAGGGCGCGCCAGTAGGGCAGCTGGGCATTGAAGGGAATCACCGATTCCGAGATGTCGAAGCCGGCGGGCTGCTGCAGCCAGCGCCAGCTCAGCAGCAGGCCGGCCGCCGTCAGGTTGCGGATCAGATTGCCCAGCAGGAAGGCGATCAGCAGCAGCACCAGCAGACCCACCACGGCCTGCACCACCCAGGGCACGACGCGGCGGTCGCGCCACCAGGGCGGCTTGGGGGCAGCCCGTTTGGGGGCAGACAGGGGCGAAGGGGTCGGGTCGGCGGGGGGGACCGGCGCCATCAACGGAAGGGAGGCGAGTAGATCAGACCGCCGTCCTTCCACTGGCGGTTGAGGCCCCGGTCGAGCTTGAGTGCCGAGGCGGGCCCGACGTTGCGATCGAAGATCTCGCCGTAGTTGCCCACGGCCTTCACCGCCTTGACCACGAAGTTGGGCGGCAGGCCGAGCTGCTTGCCGAAATCACCCTCCACCCCCAGGAAGCGGCGCAGGTCGGCCTGGTTGGTGTTGGCCTTGGCTTCGGCCAGCTTGGCGTCCACGTTCGCCTGGGTGATGCCGCTCTCTTCGGCCTGCATCAGGCCGTAGACGATCCAGCGCACCGCATCGGCCCAGGCGGGATCGCCGTTGGTGGTGGCGGGGGTGAGGGGCTCCTTGCTCATCACCACCGGCAGCAGGGTGTGATCGTCCGGTTTCGGGAAGCTGGTGCGCTTGCCCGCCAGCTGGGAGCGGTCGCTGGTGACGGCCACGCAGCGGTCGCTGAGGTAGGCGGCGAAGGTCTGGTCGCTGGTCTGGAACTTCAGCGGCGTGTAGGGGATGTTCTGCTCCCGCATCCGGTCGGCCAGGTTGAGCTCGGTGGTGGTGCCGCTCTCGACGCAGATCGGCTTGCCGGCGAGGCCCTTGAGGTCCTTGATGCCGCTGGCCACGGGCACCAGCACGCCCTGACCGTCATAGAAGGTGGTGGGGGCGAAGCTGAGGCCATTGCCGCCGGCCGCGTCGCGGCTGAGGGTCATGGTGGTGTTGCGCGACAGCAGATCCACCTCGCCGCTGGCCAGGGCGGCGAAGCGCTCGCTGGAGTTCAGATCGCGGTACTCCACCTTTTCGGGATCCCCCAGCACTGCCGCGGCCACGGCCTTGCAGACGTCCACGTCGAGGCCCAGGTACTTGCCGTCGGGGCCCACGAAGCTGAAGCCGGGCAGTTTGCCTTCCACCCCGCAGATCAGCTTGCCCCGCCCCGTGATCGTGGAGAGCTTCTGGCTCTGCACACCGCCATCATCCCCAGCACAACCGGCGAGCAGGCCGGCGGCCAGGAGGGAGGCCCCGAGGGAGAGGGTCCGGTTCCAGAGCATGCTTGCTTCCTTGAGTGGCCGCATTGTTGCAGGTGCGGGCCGGCGCAGGTAGGCCGCCCGGAACCTCCTCAGCGGAAGGGCGGGGCGATGTGCAGGCCGCCGCGGCTCCAGAGCCGGTTGAGACCCCGCTCCAGGCCCAAGGGCGTGGCGCTGCCCAGGTGCCGCTCGAACAACTCGCCGTAGTTGCCCACCGCCTTCACCACCTGCACCGTGAAGTCGGCGGGCAGGCCCAGCTGGCGACCGAAATCCCCCTCGATTCCCAGGAAGCGGCGCTGCTCCGCCTGGCTGGTGTCCTTCTTGGCGGCGGCCCGCCGGGCCTCCACGTTGGCCTGGGTGAGGCCGCTCTCCTCCGCCTGGACCAGGGTGTGGGTGACCCAGCGCACCGCATCGGCCCAGGCCGGATCCGCCTGCACCGTCACCTTGGCGCTGGGTTCCTTGCTGAGCAGCTCGGGGAGCAGCACGTGGGCCGCCGGCTCCTTGAAGCCGCTGCGCTTGGCCGCCAGCAGGGAGCTGTCGCTGGTGATGGCGGCGCAGCGCCCCTGCTCGTAGGCCGGATAGGCCTGCTCGCCCGACTGGAAGCGCAGCGGCTGGTAGGCGACCCCCAGTTCCCGCATGCGATCGGCCAGGTTGAGCTCGGTGTTGGTGCCGCTCTCGACGCAGATCGGCTTGCCGGCCAGCTGCCGCAGGCGGCGGATGCCGCTGGCCGCGGGCACCATCACCCCCTGGCCGTCATAGAAGAAAACAGGCCCGAAGCTGAGGGCATTGCCGCCTGGGGCGTCGCGGCTGAGGGTGTGGGTGGAGCTGATCGAGAGCAGGTCCACTTCGCCGCTGCCCAGGGCCACGAAGCGCTCCCCCGCCGTCACCGGCCGGAACTCCACCTTGGTGGGGTCCCCGAGCACCGCGGCAGCCACCGCCCGGCAGAAGTCGGCGTCGATGCCCACGAAGGCGCCGCCGGGGCCCACCGTGCTGAATCCAGGAACGGCCCCATCCACGGCACAGACCAGCCGTCCCCGGTCGCGGATCTTGGCCATGGTGGGGCTGCCGGGGTCCCCGTTGCCGGCGGCGCAGCCCACCAGGCCGGCGATCAGGCCGCCGAGGGCCGCCAGCAGCACCGCTCTGGTCATCCGGGCAGGATCACCCGGTCGATCACGTGCACGATGCCGTTGTCGCAGACGATGTCGGCGGAGACGACGGTGGCGTTCTTGACCTCGAAGGGGTCCGCCCGGCGGATCGCCACCGGGGCCCCCTCCAGGCTCTCCCATTCCTGCTGCTCAATCAGTTGCTCCCGCAGGTAGGCCCCGGAGAGCACATGGAACTTGAGGATGCGGGCCAGCTGGGGCACGTTGTCCACCAGGGTCTGGACCGTGCCGGGGGGCAGGGCCGCGAAGGCGTCGTCGACGGGGGCGAAGACGGTGAAGGGGCCGGGGCTCTCCAGGGCGCCGGTGAGGCCGGCCACCTCGACGGCGGTGAGCAGGGTGCCGAAGACCCCGGCTCCCTTGGCGGTTTCGATGATGTTGGCCATGGGGGTCTCCTAGCGGTAGTCCTGGGTCTGGATCTGGGGCAGGCGCGCCTCGGGCCGCAGGAAACGGTCCATCTGGGCCTCGAAGAAGCGCCGGTTGGCCATCAGGTGCTCCGGGTCGGTGTCATCGAGGGGATAGAGCAGGGCGCAACGGAGGGCCTGGATCACCGCCGAGGTGACGTTGTACATGGAGCGCTGGAAGGTGATCCCCAGCTGGTTGAGGATGTCCCCCTCGCCCCGTTTGTGCTTCGCGTACAACTCGGTGAGGTAGGGCGGCAGGAAGTGGAGCATGTCCTGCATCAGCAGGGTGGGGGGAATCCCGGCCGAGCCCACCGGGAACACGTCGGCATAGAGGATGCCGTAGTGGAAGTCCTCCTGCTTGTCCGGCACCTGGCCGGCCTGGGCGTTGTAGCTCTTGGTGCCCCGGAAGGGGGCGGTCCGGTAGAAGACGGCCTCCACGTAGGGAAGGGCCGCCTCGTAGAGCCAGGTGATGCCTTCCGATTTGGGGATGATCTCGAAGCATTCCCCGCCGATGTACACATGGTGGTAGATCGGCCGGCCGGCCGGCCACGGCGAAGATGCCGTTCACCAGGAAGTTCATGGCGTCGGGCACGCCCTTGAAGCCGCCTTCGTCGTAGATGTCGCTCATCTCGAAGAACACCGGCGCCATCACCTCCCAGAAGAGGCCGAGATTGGCGTAGTAGCTCATCTTGCGCACCTGCTCCAGGAACATCTCCGGGAACACCGCATACAGCCCCAGCATCAGGGGGTTGCCCCGGAAGTAGGCCTTGATCGCCCGATCGGCATTCGCCTTGTAGGCGTCACACTCCAGGTAGTCGTAGAAGCGGCCGCCCATTCCTTGGTGCCAGAACATGGCATCCATGCAGGCCTCGGCGAACTCCATGTTGATCCGGTCATGCCAGAGGTGGTGGAGCAGCTTCGGCATGCGGGTGGTTTCCCCCTTGGCCATGAACTCCAGCAGTTCCGGGTGGGCCGTCGCACCGCCGCGCCAGATGCGCAGCTTCGATTGATCACCGGCGTAGGAGTTAGGCAGATCGAGGTACTCCTGGGAGGGGAAGTACTTGAAGGCCGGCAGGGGATCGAGGAACACCTGCTCGGCGATGTAGAGCAGGTCGCGCCAGTAGAAGTCCATCGGCACGGCATAGGCCTTGTAGATGCCGATGATCTGCATCAGGTTCTCGGGCGTGTCCGGCAGCATCGAGCCGCCGGCCTCGAGGCGGTGGATCACCTCCGCGTAGCGGTGGGTGGAGGGGGGGGGCGTCATGAGGGCAACTGGCGAGGGGACGCGGAGGGGGCGATGGCCACGAGGGCGGCGAAGGGTTCACGGCGCAGGGCCAGGGCTGTGGTGGTGGACTCGCTCCAGCCCACCAGCAGGCCCGGCCAGAGGCCCCCCACCACCACCAGGGCAGCGAGCAGCACGGCGGGGAAGCGTTCGCTCCAGACCGTGGAGGGGTAGTCGACGCGGTCGTTGTCGAGGCGGCCGAAGCCGACCCTGTTGAACAGCCGCACCGCGTAGACGGCGGTGAACCCCGAGGCGATCAGACACAGCAGGGTGGGCACCGGGAAGGGGGTCCAGCTGGCCTCGAACATCAGGAACTCCGGCACGAAGCCCGCCAGTCCTGGGATGCCGGCGCTGGCCATCAGGGCCAGCAGGAACAGACCGAGGGTGAAGGGCAGGCCGCGGTAGGGGTTGAGCAGGCCGGCCAGCTCCGGGATCTGGATGGAGCCGGTCTTGCTTTCGATCAGTCCCACCAGGTGGAACAGCAGGGCCGAGATCAGGCCGTGGGCAAGCAGCTGGGCCACGACTCCCTGCAGGCTCAGGGGGGTGGCGGAGGCCAGGGCCACCACCAGCAGGCCCATGTGGCCGAGGGAGCCGTAGGCCACCAGACGGCGGATGTCGCTCTGGACAATGGCGTTGAGGGCGCCGTAGGCGGCGGTGAGGGCCCCCACCCCGGCGATCCAGGGCGACCAGAGGATCCACTCGTCGGGCAGGAAGCCGATGGCGAAGCGCAGCAGGCCGTAGCCGCCCAGGATCGAGACCCCGCCGCTGAGCAGCATCGCCACCGGGCTGGAGGCCTGGCCGTAGGCCAGGGGCTGCCAGCCGTGCAGGGGCACCACCGGCAGCTTGAGGCCGAAGGACAGCACCAGCAGGGCAAAGATCCAGTGGCTGCTGCCGGAGGGCAGCTGCATGGAGGCCAGGTCGGTGAAGGCGAAGCTGAAGCCGTCACCGTTGAGCCAGCCCAGGGCCAGCACGCCGCCGAGCAGGGCGAGCCCCGAAACGGCGCCGTACATGACGTACTGGATGGCCGCCTGGGTGCGACGCGGGCCTCCCCAGATGGCCAGCAGCAGGGTGGTGGGGATCAGCACCAGCTCGTAGGCCAGCAGGAACAGCAGGGCGTTGCGGGCCAGCACCGCACCGGTGAGGCCCAGATCGGTGGCCAGCAGCAGGCTCAGGAACAGCCGCGGCCGGGCCTGGTCGGCGGGGGTGGCCAGCACCGTGACCAGGACGATCAGGGCGATCAGCACCACCAGCGGGGCGGACAGGCCATCGAGCCCGAGGTCGAAGGAGAGACCGATGCGGGGCAGCCACACCTGTTGCAGCGCGCTGGGGTCCTGGCCCAGCCGGGTGAGGCCGATGAGGAACTGGAGCAGAACCGTTGCCAGGCTGACCCGGCGCAGCAGCGCCTGGTGTTCCGGCAGCAGGGGCAGGAGGACGGCCCCGAGGGCCGGCAGGAGCAGAAGCAGAAGCAGGGCCATCAGCGCAGCAGGGAGGAGGGCACGATCGTCAGCAGCCAGGCCGCCATCAGCACCACGCCGATCAGCAGCGTCAGGGCATAGGTCTGGGTGCGACCCGAGGTGGTGAAGCTGAGCCGGCGGGCGCTCTGGAGGGCCGCCTCACCGGTGGCGCCGGTGAAGCCGTCCACCACCTGGCGATCGGTCCAGGCGCTCAGGCGGGCCAGGCCGACCACCAGGGCCACCACGGACCGCTGGTAGAAGTTCTCGGTGTTCAAGTCGTGGGCCAGCCAGTGCTGCAGGCCGCCGAGGGCCGACGGCAGCTGGGCCAGGGGGTGGGGCCGCAGGTAGAACACCGCCGACACACCGCCCCCGAGCAGGGTGGACACCAGCAGCGGCACCGCCTGGGGCCCCCAGCCCAGCAGGGGGGTGGCAGCGAAGACCCCGAAACGGGCCAGCAGGATCGGCAGGTGCAGCACCACCCCCATCAGCACCATGGTGGGCAGCACCATCAGCCAGAGCACCTCGGCGGAGCGAGCCGTGAACACGCTGGGGCGCCCGCCCCAGATCAGGCCGAACACCCGCACCAGCCCGGCGGCGATCAGGGCATTGGTGACCAGCACGAACCCCCCCAGCAGGGCCGGCTGGGCACTGGAGGTGCAGAGCTCCAGGAGCTCACGGATGGCGGCGAAGCCGCCGAAGGGGGGCAGGGCCATCAGTCCCCCCGCTCCGGTGAGGAAGGCCAGGCCCACCAGCGGCCGGCGGCTCCACAGCCCCCCCAGCTGGGTGAGGTCCTGGGTGACGTTGCTGACGATCACCGTGCCCACCGCCATCAGCACCAGCGCCATCGGCAGCGGGTAGACCAGCAGCAGGTGGCCCGCCACGCCCGGATCGCCGAGGCCCACGGCCAGGAACAGCAGACCCATCCAGCTGCTGGCCAGGAAGGACAGGGCCCGTTTGATGTCGATCTGGGCCAGGGCGATCAGGGCCCCGACCAGGGCGGTGGTGCCGCCCACCACCACCAGAACCGTGGTCACCAGCGGGCTGAGGGCGAGCATGGGCTGCAGGCGCAACAGCACCCAGGCGCCGCCGGCCACCACCACCGAGTTGCGCAGTACCGTGGAGGGCAGCGGCCCCTCCATCGCCTCATCGAGCCAGAGGTGCAGGGGGATCTGGGCGCATTTGCCCATCGGCCCGGCCATCAGGGCCAGCAGGATCAGCTGCTGGCTCAGGGGCAGGCTTCCCGGGGCCTGGGCGGCGGCCCAGGCGGCCAATGCTCCGAAGTTCCAGGTGCCGGTGACCGGCAGGATCGCCACCAGACCGGCCAGCAGGATGAGGTCACCGATGCGCTTGGTGAGGAAGGCATCCCGCGCCCCTTTCACCACCAGCGACTGGTTGTACCAGGTGCCGACGATGAGATAGGTGCCGAGCGTGAGTAGCTCGAGAATCACATAGCTGAAGAACAGCGAATCCGTGAGCAGCAGGGCGCAGAGTCCGGCCTCGAAGAAGCTGAGCGAGCCGAAGAATCGTGGCCAGCCCCAGTCCATCTCCAGATAGCCGATGGCGAAGATCTGGGCCAGCACGTGCACCCCGGTGACCAGCAACGTGGCGATCAGGGCCGGCTGGGTGATCGAGCCGTCGAAGCCGATCGACAGTCCGGCGGTGTGCAGCCAGGTCCAGCCGAAGTGCAGCGGCAGGGTGGCCGGGTGGGCATTGGCGGCCAGCAGGGCCAGCAGGCTGTGGGCGAAGGCCAGGGTGACCATCGTCAGGTTGAGGTAGCCGCAGGGGCGTGGTCCCGTCTTCCAGATGAATCCGGGCGACCAGGCCAGGGACGCCAGGGCCGCCACCAGGGGATAGAGGGGGACCAGCCAGGCCGTCTGGGCGAAGAACAGGGTCATGGCGGGAGAACGGTCGGGACCGGAGATGGCCCGCGTGGTGGCGAACACTAAGATCCCTGGCGCTCGGCGGTGGCCCCCCCAGGAAGGAAAGCCCTATGGGTTCACCAAGCACTCGTTATCAGTCGTCCGGGGGCGGTGCGGCACTCAGGCGTCGGCGCTGCGCCGGCGACGCCACAGCCGCCACACCTTCTCCAGTTCCAGGTAGAAGAAGAACAGCAGACTGAAGCCCACGCAGATGCCCAGGTCGCGGGCCGAAAGGGGCACGGTGCCGAAGAATGTGGACAGCACCGGCACGTACAGCAGGGACAACTGCAGCAGGGTGGTGAACACCACCGCCCCCAGCAGCCAGGGGTTGCTGAAGGGGGCCACCTGCACCAGGGGGCGGTCGCTGCGGGCTGCCAGGGCATGGCCCATCTGGGCCAGACACAGCATCGTGAAGACGATCGTCTTCCAGGGGACGCCGCTGCGGGAGGCGTAGAGCATCATCGTGATCGTGATGGCGGCGAACACCACGCCGATGCGCAGGATGTAGCTGCCGATGCCCCGGGCGAAGATCGATTCGCCGGGTTCGGCGGGCGGGCGCTGCATCAGGCCGGCCTCGCCGGGCTCCAGCGCCAGGGCCAGGGCGGGCACCCCATCGGTGACCAGGTTCATCCAGAGGATCTGCAGGGGCGTCATCGGCACGCCCATCAGGCCCAGCAAGGGGGCGGAGCCGATCGTGATCAGCTCGCCGACGTTGCTGCCGAGGATGTACTTGATGAAGCGGCGGATGTTGGCGTAGACGAGCCGCCCCTGCTCCACCGCGTTGACGATCGTGGCGAAGTTGTCATCGAGCAGCACCATGTCGGAGGCCTCCTTGCTCACCTCGGTGCCGGTGATGCCCATGGCCACACCGATGTGGGCCTGCTTGAGGGCCGGGGCGTCGTTGACGCCGTCGCCGGTCATGGCGACGATCTGCCCCAGGCCCTGGAGGGCCTTGACGATGCGCAGCTTCTGCTCCGGCGGCACCCGGGCGTAGATGTGGCAGCGGCCGACGATCGCAGCCAGTTCGCCGGCGTCGGCCTCCTCCAGCTGGCGGCCGAGCACCACCTCGGCACCGGCGTCCACCAGGCCGATGTTGACGCCGATCGCCCGGGCGGTGAGGGGATGGTCGCCGGTGATCATCACTGGCCGGATCCCGGCCTCCCGGCAGCGGGAGACCGCTTCGGCCACCTCGGGGCGGGCGGGATCCAGCTGGGCCATCAGGCCAAGCAGCACCTGGTGCTCCAGTTCGTGCTCGGGGCTGGGGTGGTGGGGGGCGCAGGCGAAGGCGAGCACCCGCAGGCCGGAGGCGGCCAGGTCCCTGGCCTGCTCGAGCCACCACTGGCGCTGGTCGTCGCTGAGGGCCGCTGCGCCGGAACCGTCGAGCCAGCGGTCGCAGGTGCCGAGGATCACCTCCGGGGCCCCCTTGCTGATCATCAGGGTGGCGGATCCGGAGGCACTGGTCCCCAGGGGGGCCTGCAGGGTGCCCTCGCGGTCCTGCACCCAGACGGCCATCAGCTGGCGTTCGGAGCTGAAGGGGATCTCCGCGTCGCGTTTGTAGTGACTGCGCAGGGCGAAGCCATCGAGATCGGCCTTGGCGGCGGCCACCACCAGGGCCCCTTCGGTGGGATCCCCGAGGATCTCCCAGCGGCCGTCCGGCTCCTGCTTGAGCTCGGCGTCGCTGCACAGGACCCCGGCCTGCAGCAGCAGATTCCGGCCACCGGGGGCCAGACCGGCTGTGGCGCCGGGGGGCGGGGCCAGGTCGGTGGCGCGGAAGTCGCCGTGGGGGTCGTAGCCGTTGCCGCTCACCGCCAGGGCCGTGGTGCCGCTGCGCAGCTCCTGCACCACCTGGCGGTTAAGGGTGAGGGTGCCGGTCTTATCGGTGCAGATGACCGTCACCGAGCCCAGGGCCTCCACCGCCGGCAGGCGGCGGATCAGGGCGGCCCGCTGCACCATCCGCTGGGTGCCGATCGCCAGGGTCACGGTGATCACCGCCGGCAGGCCCTCCGGCACGATCGCCACGGCCATCGACAGGGCCACCTCCAGCAGGTCGAGCAGGCGCTGGCCCATCAGCCAGCCCAGCAGCACCACCACGGCCACCAGGGCCAGGGCGGAGCCCACCAGCACGTTGGCCAGGCCGTCGAGCCTTTCCTGCAGCGGTGTGGTCTCGCCACCCGCGGTGTTGATCATCTGGGCGATCCGGCCCAGTTCGGTCTGCATGCCCGTGGCGGTCACCACCGCCAGACCGCGGCCCCGCACCACCTCGGTGCCCTGGAACAGGCAGTTCTGGCGCTCCAGCACAGGGGTGGCGGGTTCGAGCACCAGCACGGCGAGCTTGTTCACCGCTTCGGCTTCGCCGGTGAGGGCCGCCTCCCGCAGGCCCAGTTCGGCCACCTCCAGCAGGCGGGCATCGGCGGGCACCCGATCGCCCGCCTCCACCCGGATCAGGTCCCCGGGCACCAGCTGCTCGCTCGGCAGCCGCTCCCAGAGGCCGTCACGGCGCACGGTCACCAGGGGCTGGGCCATGTTGCGCAGGGCCTGCAGGGCCTGCTGGGCGCGGCTCTCCTGCAGGTAGCCCAGCAGGGCGTTGAGCCCCACGATCAGCACGATGGCGATCGCATCCTTGGGGAACCGCTGGGCGGCGTAGGCCACTCCCGCGGACACCGCCGCCACCGCCAGCAGCATGATCAGCATCACGTTGCTGAACTGGTCCCAGAGGATGCGCAGGTTGCTGCGCCCGGCCTTGAGCTCCAGCCGGTTGGGTCCCAGCCGGGCCAGCCGCTCGGCGCACTGGGCGGTGCTCAGACCGTCGCTGCTGGCCTCCAGCGCCTGCAGGCAGGCCTCGGGAGCCAGGGCATGCCAGGGGCTCGCGGCAGGAGAGGGCGTCAACGCGGCCGACCAGAGGGGGCCCAAACCATAGGCATGGGCTCTCCAGGGGCCGGTTCGCCCCGCACCCCTGGCGGAGGCGCCACTGCCCCACGGCTCCTAGCGTTCCAGGGCCTCCCACGGACGAGTCGACGACGCATGGCCGGCCTCGACAACCTGCGGCGCCGGTTGATCGGCCTTCCCCTGCCCACCAGCGCCCACCACGAGGAGCGGTACAGCAACGCCGAGGCCCTGGCGATCCTCAGCTCCGACGCCCTCTCCTCGGTGGCCTACGCGACCCAGGAGATCGTGCTGGTGCTGGGGATGGGCGGAGCGGCAGCCCTGGGCTACACCCTGCCGATCACGGCCCTGATCGTGGGCCTGATGCTGGTGGTGGCCAGCAGCTACCGGCAGACGATCAAGGCCTACCCCCACGGGGGCGGCTCCTACCGGGTCTCCCAGCAGAACCTCGGGCAGACGCCGGGCCTGGTGGCCGGAGCCTCGCTCTCGATCGATTACGTGCTCACGGTGGCGGTGAGCGTGGCCGCCGGCATCGCCGCCCTCACCTCCTATGTCCCGGCGCTGGAACCCGAGCGGGTGCCCCTCTGCCTGCTGGCGGTGCTGCTGGTGATGCTCGCCAACCTGCGCGGCGTGAGCTCCAGCGCCCGGTTCCTGAGTGTGCCCACCTATCTGTTCATGGCCGCTGTCGTCACCCTGCTGGTGGCCGGGGCGATCAAGACCGGGCTGGGCCAGCTGCCCCCCCTGCCGGTGGCGGAGCAGCAGCGGCTGCTGGAGGCGGCCCACCAGGGCAGCCAGGGGCTGCAGGCCATCGGCCCCCTGCTGCTGATGCGGGCCTTCAGCTCCGGCTGCGCCGCCCTCACCGGCATCGAGGCGATCAGCGACAGCGTCGCCGCCTTCCGGCCGACGGAGTGGCGCAATGCCCGCCGGGTGCTGGTGGTGATGGTGCTGATGCTGGCCGTGATGTTCAGCGGCATCAGCGCCCTGGCCAGCCAGAGCGGCCTGGTGGTGGAGGACAACGGCCCGACGCTCCTTTATCAGCTGGGGGAGCGGATCTTCGGTGATGGGCCGCTGCTGTTCGTGCTGCAGCTGGCGACGTTGCTGATCCTGCTGCTCGCCGCCAACACGGCCTTTGCGGATTTTCCGCGGCTGGCGGCCTTCCTGGCCCAGGACGGCTTCCTGCCCCGGCAGCTCACCTCCCTCGGCGACCGGCTGGTGTTCAGCAACGGCATCCTGGCCCTCAGCGCCCTGGCCGGCGTGCTGCTGGTGATCGTCGAGGGCAGCGTCAGCCGCCTCATTCCCCTCTATGCGGTGGGGGTGTTCATCAGCTTCACCCTGTCCCAGGCCGGGATGGTGATGCACTGGTGGAAACGGCGGGACCGGGGCTGGCGTGCCAGGGCCCTGGTCAACGGGTTGGGAGCGGTGAGCACCGCCGTGGTGGGGGCGGTGCTGCTGATCAGCAAGTTCACCCAGGGGGCCTGGGTGGTGGTGCTCGCCATCCCCCTGCTCGTGCTGATGTACCTGCGCATCCGCACCCATTACGACCATGTGGCCAGGCGCCTGCGCATCGTTTCCGACGGGCGGCTGACGCTGCCGCCCCCCCCTCCGCCTGGCGACGGCACCCCCACGGTGGTGCTGGTGGGCCAGTTGCACCGGGGCAGCTACGAGGCCCTCTGCTTCGCCCGCAGCGTCGCCAGCGACCTGGTGGCGGTGCACGTGGATCTCGCCGGCGACCAGGGGGAGGCCTTCCGCGCCCAGTGGAGCCGCCAGCTGCCGGACGTGCCCCTGGAGGTGCTGCCCTCCCCTTACCGCTCCCTGGTGGATCCGGTGACCCGGTTCGTGGGAAGCTTCGAGCAGGAGCACCCCAGGGACCACCACGCCTTCTGCATGGTGGTGCTGCCGGTGTTCGTCACCCGGCACCGCTGGGAGAACCTGCTCCACAACCAGTCGACGATCCGCCTGCGGCGCGCCCTGCGCGAGCGCGGCACCCGGGTCGTCACGACGGTCGGCTTCTACCTCTGAAGCGGGAGGGATTCCGGCGTCGGGGGCAGCGGTTACGGCACTGACCTGCTAGATCGCTGACATCAGGCCGTTGCCATGCAGAGTTTTCTCGCCGTTGCCTCCACCGGACAGGGTCTGACCACGCTCCTGGTGTTCCTCGGGGCCATCGTCCTGTTCGTGAGCGGCAAGCTGGCTCCTGAGGTGACCGGCCTCCTGGCGGCGGCGCTTCTGGTGAGCCTGGGGGTGCTGACTCCGGAGGAGGCGGTCAAGGGGTTCGGCAGCCCCGCCCTGATCACCCTGATGGGCCTGTTCGCGGTGGCGTCGGGCCTGTTCCGCAGCGGCGGTCTCGACCGGTTGCGGGCCCTGATCGGCTCCGATGCGGTCCGCAGCCCGAAGCGGATGATCGGCCTGATGGTGGCGGTGGTGGCACCGGTCTCCGGCTTCATCCCCAACACCCCGATCGTCGCGACCCTGCTGCCGGTCCTGGAGAGCTGGTGCCACCGGCGCGGGGTGTCCCCCTCCAAGGTGCTGCTCCCCCTGTCCTTCGCCACGATCCTGGGGGGGACGATCTCCCTGCTCGGCACCTCCACCAACCTCCTGGCCAGCGATGTCAGCCGTCAGCTGGGTTTTGGTTCCCTCGACCTGTTCAGCTTCACGGCGATCGGGATCCCCGTCTGGCTCATCGGGGGTGCCTACATCTTCTTCTTCTCTGAGCGTCTGCTGCCCGATCGGGGTTCCGGTGACGACGACATGCTCGTGAGCCTGGCCCGGGAGGGCTACATCACCGATGTCCTGATCCCGGAGGGTTCCGAACTGATCGGCAACTCGCTTCACGACAGCCGCCTGCAGCGGCGCTTCGACGTGGATGTGCTGGAACTGCACCGAGGGACCGAGAGTTTCAGCGCGCCCCTGGCCGATCTGCAGCTCCAGGCCGGGGACAGGCTGCTGCTGCGCTGCAACCGGGACAACCTGCTGCGGCTGCAGCAGGAGCACACCGTCACCCTCGCCCCCGTGGGCGATCAGGAGGAGGATCTGCGTGAACTCAGCGGCGCCAGCGATTCCCCCCAGCGGGTGGTGGAGGTGCTGCTGCCCAACGGCTCCACCCTGGTCGGTGCCAGCGTCCGGGATCTGCGTTTCCGGCAGCGCTACAACGCCACCATGCTCGCGGTGCGGCGCGGCAACCAGGTGCTGCGCGAGCTGCTGGGACGGGTGGTGCTGCAGGCCGGCGATGTGTTGCTGCTTCAGGCCCCCCTCGACGCGATCCGGGGGATGCAGGCCAACAACGACCTGGTGCTGCTCGATGAACTGGAGAAGGATCTGCCCACCACCGATCGCAAACTGACCGGCATGGCCATTGCGGCCCTGATGATCCTGCTGCCGATGTTCAAGGTCCTGCCGCTGATGGCGGCGGTGCTGCTGGCCATGGTGGCGATGGTGGCCACCGGCTGCCTGCGGCCGGGGGAAGTGCAGCGCTCGATCCGCTGGGATGTGATCCTGCTGCTGGGCTCCCTGTCCTGCTTCAGCGTGGCGATGCAGAAGACCGGTCTGGCGGAGGCCCTGGCTGGGGATCTGCTGCAGGCCCTCAGGGGCTGGCCGACCTATGCGGTGCTGCTGGTGGTGGTCGTGCTGGGCCAGGCCTTCACCGAAGCCCTCAGCAACGGCACCACGGTGGTGCTGTTGCTCCCGATCGCCGCGGAGCTGGCCAAGGGACTGGCGCTGCCGCCGATGGCCTTCATCTTTGCGATCACCTTCGCCGCCAGCCAGAGTTTCCTCACCCCGATCGGCTACCAGACCAACCTGATGGTGTTCGGTCCAGGGCGCTATCGCTTTCTCGACATGGCCCGCTACGGCGCCCCCCTGTCGATGACCTTCGCGCTGACGTTGCCCTGGCTGATCTGCCGGTACTTCGGCCTCTAGGAGGCCACCGCAGCGATCCCCTCAGGCGGGAGGCTCCTCGCCTCCGGTCTCCAGGGCCCTTTCCTCGAAGCGACCCACCAGCTTCGGCACCACCAGCACGATCGCCAGCAGCACCAGGGCGCCGAGGCCGAACTCGGCCACGCCCTTCAGCATCTGATCGAAGGGGATCCAGCGGCCGCCGAGCCAGGCCAGCCCCACCATCGTCGAGGCCCAGAGCACGGCCCCGAGCATGTTGAACAGCAGGAAGCGGCGGTAGGGCATGTGCACGGCCCCGGCGATGGGGCCGGCCAGCACCCGCAGCACCGCCACGAACCGGCCCAGCAGCACCGACTTGCCGGCATGGCGCAGAAAGCGCTCCCGCAGGGCCTCCATCTGCTCCGGGGTCCGGCCCAGCAGCCGTCCTGCCCGCAGCAGCAGCCCCCAGCCGGCACGGCGCCCCACCCAGTAGCCGAGGTTGTCCCCCAGGATCGCCCCGCCGGCCGCCGCCCCCATCACCCCGAGCACCTGCAGCTGGCCGCTCCCGGCCGCGTAGCCCGCCAGCAGCGTCACCGTCTCGCCGGGCAGGGGCACCCCGGCGTTCTCCAGCAGCATGGCGCCAAAGACCACCCAGTACCCCCAGTCCTGGAGGAGCGTCTGGATCGTGGTGAGGCTGATGGTCCCGTCGAACACGGCCAGGGGCCAGGCCATCGCAACGTGGAAGGAATCCAGACCCTATCTCCCTGGCCAGGCCAGTGTTCCGGTGCAGAGCCAGCGGCGGCGGCGCAGCCGGTTGGCGTGGGGCCCCGGCCAGGTGAAGCGGGGCAGGTCCAGGGCCGGGGTGGCGGGGGTGACCAGGGCGGCGTCGACGGTGGCCACCTGGAGGTAGTGGCGGCCGCAGATCTCCCCATCGCCGGGCAGATGGCTGTTGAAGGGGTAGGAGAAGGCCCGCGGGGCCTCCCCCAGCACCTGCTCGAGCACGGTGGCCGAGCGGATCAGCTCCTGCTCGAACGCCTCCGGGCTGATGCTGCAGCGCGGGACATGCTGGTGGCCGTGGCTGCCCAGCTCATGGCCGGCCTCCCGGGCCCGACGC
>NZ_JAYGIA010000040.1:0-16376 GCF_034931165.1 Synechococcus sp. BA-124 BA4
GCAGGCGGCTGCGGCGGCGGCGCAGGGGCCCCAGGCCCTGACCCCAGAGGAGGACGGCCTTGCCGCGGGTACGGGCCGCCAGCATCAGGGCGCCGTAGTAGAGGAGGCTGCGAAAGCTGGTGGCGTCCTGGAGCAGGCTGCCGCCACCGAGCACCAGGGCCTCGCAGCGGCCCAGGGCCGCCAGCACGTCCTTCAGGCGGCGGCGGTCGGTGGTCTCCACCCCGAAACGCTCCCGCACCAGCGCCTGGTCATGGGCCGTGACCAGGGGGCGGCAACCGGGCGGCAACTGGTCCAGCAGCACCTCCAGCAGGGCATCGTCGCCGAGGTTGTGCTCGCCGTAATACCCGCAGATCAGAGCACGCATCCGACGCAGCGGTGGTTCCGGCTCCGTACATTACGGATCGCACCAGGCCCCGCCCATGCACGCGCTGTCGCTGCCCACCTGGTGGATCCACATCACCTCGGTGCTGGAGTGGATGCTGGCGATCCTGGCCGTGCAGGCCTTCGGCAGCCGGCGGCAGGAAGGGGGCTGGCGCTGGCTGGCCCTGGCGATGGTGCCGGCGCTGGTGAGCGCCATGGCCGCCTGCACCTGGCATCTGTTCGACAACAGCGAGGCCCTCAAGGGCCTGGTGGTGCTGCAGGCCGGCCTCACCGCCATCGGCAACGGGGCGATGGCCCTGGCCGCCTGGAACCTGCTGCGCCAGCAGCGGCTCTCTGCGCAGGACGACCGCTCGTGAGCCTGCCCATGGCCACCTGGTTCCAGGGCCTCGGCGCCATCGATCCGGCCCCGTTCTTCGTGCTCTCCCTGCTCCCGTACCTGGCCTTCCTGTGGTGGGCCCGCCAGGTGCGGGCCTTTCCCCGGCTGGCGCTGCGGGGATTCCAGCTGACGCTCCTGTTCGTGGCGGTCACGATCGTCGCCGCGGTTGTGGCCCAGCAGGTTTACGGCCGGCAGCTGGCCGACGTGGATCCCCTGCACGGCGGCGCCGAAGCCTTCCTGACCCTCAGCAACCTGGTGGTGCTGCTCGGGTTCCGGCTGTTGCCGTCGGAGCCCCCGGCGGCGGGTTCAGCCGATACCCAGGTGAACAAGTCTTAAGGGGGCGGGGCACAGCTCGCGCTGACCCGGAAGATGGGGCGTCGGCAAGTGCATCATGATCGCTCCTCTCCTGGCCATGGCTCCCGCTTCGATCAGCTGGTCCCCGAAGGTGGCCCTGGTCATGATCGTCTGCAACGTCATCGCCATCGCCATCGGCAAGGCCACCATCCAGCAGCAGAAGGTGGGCCTCAAGCTGCCCAGCGACAACTTCTTCGGCGGCTTCAGCCACGGCGCCATGCTCGGCACCACCAGCCTGGGCCACATCCTCGGCATGGGCGCGATCCTGGGCCTGGCCTCCCGCGGCGTCCTCTGAGCGCTCAGCGCCAGCCGAGCAGGTACGGCATCGCCCGCAGGCCGTAACGCTCGAACCGATAACCGAACAGCAGGGCCGAGAGATCCTCCGCCCTGCTGCTTTCCAGTCCCCGCAGCACCTGGTCAAGCCGGCCATCGGCCCCGGCCCCGTGCAGGCCCAGCCAGGTGCGCCGAGCCAGACGGCCGCTGAGCGACCAGCGCCAGCCCAGGGCACGGCGCAGTTGGGGCGCGTAGTCCCGCAGGGCCCGCTGCGCCTGCTGACCTGAGGAGGAATGGCCCTGGGCGCTGAGGGCCACCTGCAGCAGGGGAGCGAGCACGGCGCTGCTGGTGAGGGCGTGGCGGATCCCTTCGCCGCCCAGCAGGTTGGCGGTGCTGACCGCATCCCCAAGTCCCACCAGCCGGCCCCGCTGGTGGGGTTCCCGGCGCCGGATCGTGCTGCGCACCAGGCCTCCGTGGCGGTCGAGCACCTCGAAGGGCTCGCCCTCCGCCAGCAGCCGTCGGCCCAGCTCGCCGATCAACCCCCCCAGGGGCGGCTGGCGCCGCTGGCCATCCACCAGCCGGCAGACACCGAGCTTCAGCACCCCGGGCTGCATCGGAAAGATCCAGCCGTAGCCCTGGGGCACCCAGTCGCTGCCCAGGCAGAAGCTGAGCCGGTCGGCCCAGCGCTCCCAGCAAGCGGGGGACACCCGCAGCAGCCATTCCAGGCCGGCGGCCCGCACCAGCCCATCCCGGAGCTGGCCGGTCACCGGCGGATCCCCCAGCAGGGCCCGCTCGTGGCCGCTGGCATCCACGGTCCAGTCGCTGCGGACCTCAAGCGTGCTGCCATCCGAGCGGCGCAGCAGCGTCACCATCTGCTCGCCTTCCTGGCGGCTGGAGCAGGCGTGCACGCCCAGCTGCACCCGAGCGCCCCAGCGCTGGCACTGCTCGGCCTGCCAGCGGCGCAGGGCACCGAAATCCAGCACCACCCCGAGGGGGTGGGGCGAGGCCCAGCGCCGGGTGGCGGCCCCGGGCCCGATCAGCTGCCATTCCCACCAGCGGCTGCCCACCACCTCCGCCGGCAGGCCCAGGCTGGTCATGGTCGCGATCGGCAGGGCGGCGCTGCTGAAGGCGGAGCGGCTCAGGTCGTCGAGCCGGTCGACCAGAACCACATCCGCCCCCTGGAGGGCGAGACGCCGGGCCAGGTCGCCGCCGGCCGGTCCGGCCCCCACCACCAGCACCTGGCAGCGGAGGGACGACTCAGACGGCAAGGGCGGTGGGAACGGTGGCCCGGAAGACGGGCCCGAAGCGCTCAAGGATGCGATCGGCCATCTGGGAGGGGGTCAGTCCCAGCTTCTCCTTGCTCTGGTCGGGACTGGCGTGGTCCACCAGGACGTCGGGAATGCCGATGCGCAGCACCGGCACGGGCAGATCGTGGTCGTTGAAGGATTCCACCACCGCGGCACCGAAGCCTCCGGGCAGGGCCCCCTCCTCCATCGTCACGACCCGGCCGATGCGGCGGGCCAGGGGCAGCAGCAGCGCCTCATCGAGGGGGCGCAGGAAGCGGGCATTGACCACGGCCGCCCGCAGACCCTTCTCCTGCAGCAGACCGGCGGTGGCCATCGCCGGCGCCACCATGGCGCCGTAGGCCAGGATCAGCACGTCGTCCCCATCGGTGAGCAGTTCACCGCGGCCGATCTCCAGCGGCTGCCAGCCCTCATCCATCAGCGGCACGCCTTCCCCTTCGCCCCGGGGGATGCGGATGGCGCAGGGGCCATCGTGGGCAATGGAGGTGACGAGCATGCGCTGCAGTTCGGCCTCATCCTTCGGAGCCATCACCGTGAAATTGGGCACGGCCCGCAGGTAGCTGATGTCGTACTGACCCTGGTGGGTGGGGCCATCGGCGCCGACGATGCCGGCCCGGTCAAGCACGAAGATGACCGGCAGCTTCTGGATGCCCACGTCGTGGATGAGCTGGTCGTAAGCCCGCTGCAGGAAGGTGCTGTAGATCGCCACCACCGGCCGCAGGCCCTCGCAGGCCATCCCTGCCGCCATCGTCACGGCGTGCTGCTCGGCGATGCCGACATCGAAGTACTGCTGGGGCAGGGCCTTTTCCAGCAGGTCAAGGCCCGTGCCGGTGGCCATGGCGGCGGTGATGCCCACCACCCGGGAATCCTGCTCACAGATCTTGACCAGGGTCTGGCCGAACACCTTGCTCCAGCTGGGGGGCTTGGGCTTGCTGGAGGGGTAGGCCTTGCCGGTGGCCAGGTCGAAGGCCGACTGGGCGTGATAGCCGACCTGGTCGGCCTCGGCGTAGGGGTAGCCCTTGCCCTTGGTGGTGGCCACGTGCACCAGCACCGGACCCTCGCAGCGGTGGGCCGCCTGGAAGGTGCGCACCATCTCGGGAATGTCGTGGCCGTCGATCGGGCCCACATAGGTGAAGCCCAGCTCCTCGAAGACGGCCCCCACCTTGGGCACCGCCAGCCGTTTCATGCTCTCCTTGAGGGTCTTGAGCTCGGTGGGCAGCTCCCCGTGCAGGAAGGGCAGGTGCTTGACCGCCTCCTCAGCGCTGCCGGAGAGGAACTGCACCGGCTTGCTCAGCCGCATGCGGTTCAGGTGGGTGGAGAGGGCCCCCACCGGCGGCGAGATCGACATGTCGTTGTCGTTCAGCACCACCAGCAGCTTGGTGCGTGGCAGGTGGCCCGCATGGTTGATCGCCTCCAGGGCCATGCCGCCGGTGAGGGCGCCGTCACCGATGACGGCGACGCATTTGAAATCCTCGCCGCGGCGGTCACGGGCCAGGGCCATGCCCAGGGCCGCCGAGATGCTCGTGGAGGCGTGGCCAGCGCCGAAGTGGTCGAAGCGGCTCTCGCCGCGCTTGAGATAGCCCGCGACACCGCCCTGCTGGCGCAGGGTGTGGAAATCCTTGTAGCGGCCCGTGACCAGCTTGTGGGGGTAGGCCTGGTGACCCACATCCCACACGACCCGATCGTGGTCCAGGTCGAGGGTCTGGTAGAGGGCGAGGGTGAGTTCGACGACCCCCAGGCCCGGGCCCAGGTGACCGCCGCTGGTGGCCACCACCTCCAGATGCTTCTCGCGGATCTGGCGAGCCATGGCCTCGAGTTCAGCGGTGCTCAGGCCGTGCAGCTGATTCGGATGGCTCAGCTCGCTCAGATGCATGCCCGTCCTTGCTTCCAGGTGGCCAATCTACGGGGTTCACCCCGGCCCACGGCGGCGGACGCCACCGTTCCGGGGTCGGGTTGCGACACTGGAGCGATGACCATGGCCGACGACGACCAACCCTTCCCCGGGGCGACCGCCTACCTGCAGCGGATCCTGCGGGCCCGGGTGTACGACGTGGCGATCGAGTCCCCCCTCGATCCCGCCCCCAACCTCTCCCGCCGGCTCCACAACCAGGTGCTGCTCAAACGGGAGGACCTCCAGCCCGTGTTCAGCTTCAAGCTGCGGGGGGCCTACAACAAGATGGCCGGCCTAGAGCGCGCGGAGCTCGACCGGGGGGTGATCGCCGCCAGCGCCGGCAACCACGCCCAGGGGGTGGCCCTGGCGGCCCAGCGGCTCGGCTGCACCGCCGTGATCGTGATGCCGGTGACGACACCGGAGATGAAGGTGCGCTCCGTGGCGGCCCGGGGGGCCGAGGTGGTGCTCCACGGCGACACCTACGACGAGGCCTGTGAAGAAGCCCACCGCCTGCAGCGCCAGCGCGGGCTCACTTTCATCCATCCCTTCGACGATCCCGACGTGATCGCCGGCCAGGGCACCATCGCCCTGGAGATCCTGCGCCAGTGCTCCGACCCCCCCGATGCCATCTACGTGGCGGTGGGCGGCGGCGGCCTGATCGCGGGGATCGGCGCCTACGTCAAGAGTCTCTGGCCGCGGGTGGAGGTGATCGGGGTGGAGCCGAGCGACGCCGACGCCATGACCCGCTCGCTGGCGGCCGGGGAGCGGGTGCGGCTGGACCAGGTGGGCCTGTTCGCCGACGGGGTGGCCGTGCGCCAGGTGGGCGAGCACACCTTCGCCCTGGCCCAGCGCTGCGTCGACCGCATGGTCACCGTGGACACCGACGAGATCTGCGCCGCCATCAAGGATGTCTTCGAGGACACCCGCTCGATCCTGGAACCGGCCGGCGCCCTCTCGGTGGCCGGCATGAAGAAGGACGTGGCTCAGCGGCAGCTACGGGACCGCACGCTGGTGGCGGTGGCCTGCGGCGCCAACATGAACTTCGACCGGCTGGCCTTCGTGGCCGAGCGGGCCGAGCTGGGCGAGGAGCGCGAAGCCCTGCTGGCGGTGGAGATTCCAGAGCAGCCCGGCAGCCTGGCCCGCTTCTGCGCCGTCCTCGGCCAGCGCAGCCTCACCGAGTTCAGCTACCGCCTCGCTGACCCCCAGCTGGCCCACATCTTCGTGGGGGTGCAGATCAGCGGCCACCAGGACACCCGCCAGCTGATGGACGCCCTGGAGTCCCAGGGGTTTCCCTGCCTCGATCTGAGCGGCGACGAGCTGGCCAAGCTCCACCTCTGCCACATGGTGGGCGGCCGGCTGCCGGCCAGCGCTGGAGCGGCCCTGAACCAGGGGGAGGAGCGGCTGTATCGCTTCGTCTTCCCGGAGCGGCCCGGGGCCCTGATGGCCTTCGTGAACGCCCTGCATCCCAACTGGAACATCAGCATCTTCCACTACCGCAACCACGGCGCCGACGTGGGCCGCATCGTGGTCGGGGTGCAGGTGCCCCCGGGGGAGCTGCAGGCCTGGCAGGCCTTCCTCGCCGATCTCCCCTACCAGCACTGGGAGGAGACCGGCAATCCGGCCTACCGGCTGTTCCTGGGCGAGGTGGGACGGACCCTGCCCAGTCCGGGCGGGCTGGTGGGGGTCTGAGGCCTGCGATACGTTGCCGCCACGCCGTGCCGGACGTCCCCATGGCTGAAGCCGACCCCCTGCCTCCCGATGGCAAGCCTCCTGAAGGCGAGCCCCCCGTAGGCGAGCGCTCGGTGGCGGCCACCCCGGGGCTGTCCCTGCCGGCCCGGCTCGAGGCGATTCTCTACCTGAAGGGCCGTCCCCTGGAGCTGGGCGAGCTGGCCGCCATCGCCGGCATCGACCGCGACGAGACCGAGCTGGCCCTGATCACCCTGATGGCCGACTACGCCCACCGGGACACCGCCCTGGAGATCCACCAGGAGGGGCAGCACTACGCCCTGCAGCTGCGCGCCGGCCTGGGGGATCTGGTCCAGAACCTGCTGCCGGTGGACCTCTCGGTCGCCGCCCTGCGCACCCTGGCCACCCTTGCCCTCAAAAAGCGCCTGCTGCAGTCGGAGCTGGTGGAGCTGCGCGGCTCGGGGGCCTACGACCATATCAGGGAGCTCCTGGCCCAGGACTTCATCGAACGCCGCCGCCAGAGCGACGGCCGCTCCTACTGGCTGAGCCTGAGTGAGAAGTTCCACCGCACCTTCTCCCTGAAGGCCGATGATCTGGCTGCCCTGGGCTCACGCCTGGCGGCCGCCGAGACGGCCGGAACCCCGCCGCCGCCCGACGAGGAAGCGGATCCATAGAGTTGGCCCAAGCGTCGGCGCAAGCCTGCAGCCCCATTCTCTGCCCCCTTCCATGAGCATCTTCGTCTTCCTGCTCCAGGTGCTGGCCCAGACCCTGAGCATCTACCTGCTGGTGCTGCTGGTCCGGGTGCTGCTCAGCTGGTTCCCCAACCTCGACTGGAGCAACCCGGTGCTCTCCAGCGTCAGCGCCATCACCGACCCCTACCTCAACGCCTTCCGCGGCCTGATTCCGCCCCTCGGCGGCCTTGACCTCTCGGCCCTGGTGGCCTTCATCGCCCTGCAGCTGGCCCAGAGCCTGCTTGGGGCCTCCATCGCCAGCCTCTCCGGCGGCCTCTACTGAGGTTCGGCGGCCGGCGACGCCGCCAGGGCCTCCTCCAGGGGCAGCAGCTCGTCGTCGACGCCGGCACGGGTACGCACCGGGGCGCTGAAGCCCCGGGCCTTGACGCTGCGGGTGCCCAGGGGGCCGGGGGTGCCCGCCGGCACCGCCAGCCGCAGGGCGAAGCTGGAGCGGCCGGGGGGCACGTCGCCGATCGATCCCACCCGGGTGCGGTTGGGCAGCACCGGTTCACCACTGGCATCGAGAATCAGGCCGAAGACATCGGTGTCGACCACCGGCTTCGATCCCGGGTTGACCACCACGCCGCGCAGGGCCCAGCAGGTGGCGCCGCTGGGGCGGGCCAGGGTCGGCTGGGTGCCCAGGTCATCGGCGGGGCAGGGCTCCAGCACCACCTCCGACACCGTCAGGTCGGTGGCGCCCGCCAGGGCGGGGGCGCCGAACAGCACCAGCAGGACCAGGGACAGCCGCAGCAGCAGCCGGGCTCCCGCCACGGCCAGGCTGGCGGGCCCGATCCTGCCCGAGGTTCTGGACGAGAGTCCGGGCCCTGCAACGACGGTCCTTCGCTGAGTCACCGCCGGTCGCCGCTGCCTGCGATCACGTTACGGTCCGCCCGGTCGGCCAGCTTGGCCAGGTTGGCGCCGGCCACATCCTCAAGGTCAAGCCCCAGCTCCGTGGCCAGCTGGGCCACGTACCAGAGCACATCGCCCAGCTCCAGCCGCAGGTCGTCGCGGACCTCGGGGCCGAACACCCCGCCCCGGTCCCGCAGCACCTTCTTCACCTTGTCAGCCACCTCGCCGGCCTCGCCGCAGAGCCCCAGGGTCGGGTAGAGGATGTTGGCGCCCGCGTCCGGATAGCGCGCCGTCTCACGGGAGCGTTGCTGGTAGTCGTGAAAGTCCATTTCAAGCGCGCTCCTGGCAAGGCCGGATGGTAGTTTCCGCCCTTGTACAAGGTCGTCCAATGGCCCCTCACGATCTCATGCGTCGCACAAAGATCGTGGCCACGATCGGGCCCGCCACCGAGTCACCCGAGGTGCTGCGGCAGCTGATCGCCGCCGGCGCCACCACCTTCCGTCTCAACTTTTCCCACGGCGATCACAGCGATCACGCTGATCGGATCGCCACCATCCGTCAGGTGGCCCACGAACTGGGCGTCCACATCGGCATCCTGCAGGACCTGCAGGGTCCCAAGATTCGCCTGGGCCGCTTCCAGGCCGGTCCGATCACCCTGGCCAAGGGCGATCCCTTCTCGCTCACCTCGCGGGCCGTCAACTGCGACCACACCATCGCCACCGTCACCTACGACCGGCTGGCGGATGAGGTGACCAACGGCAGCCGCATCCTGTTGGACGACGGCCGCGTCGAGATGGTGGTGGTGGAGGTCGATGCCCCCGGCCAGACCCTGAAATGCCGGGTGACGGTGGGCGGGGTCCTCTCCAACAACAAGGGGGTCAACTTCCCCGACGTCCAGCTCTCGATCCGCGCCCTGACCCCCAAGGACCGCCGCGACCTGGCCTTCGGCCTGCAGCAGGGTGTCGACTGGGTGGCCCTGAGCTTCGTGCGCAACCCCTCCGACATGCTGGAGATCCGGGAGCTGATCCGCAGCCATGGCCACGACACGCCGGTGGTGGCCAAGATCGAGAAGTTCGAGGCCATCGATGCCATCGACGCGATCCTGCCCCTCTGCGACGGGGTGATGGTGGCCCGCGGCGATCTCGGGGTGGAGATGCCCGCCGAGGAGGTGCCGCTGCTGCAGAAGGAGCTGATCCGCAAGGCGAACAGCCTCGGCATCCCGATCATCACGGCCACCCAGATGCTGGATTCGATGGCCTCCTGCCCCCGGCCCACCCGGGCCGAGGTGAGCGATGTGGCCAACGCCATCCTCGACGGCACCGACGCGGTGATGCTCTCCAACGAGACGGCGGTGGGCGATTACCCCGTGGAGGCGGTGGCCACGATGGACCAGATCGCCCGCCGCATCGAGCGTGACTATCCCCAGCGGGTGCTGGACAGCCACATGGCCACCACCATCCCCAACGCCATCTGCCAGGCGGTGAGCAGCATCGCCCGCCAGCTCAACGCCGCGGCGATCCTGCCCCTCACCAAGACCGGCTCCACGGCCCGCAACGTCAGCAAGTTCCGCCCCAGCACCCCGATCCTGGCGATCACCTCCGATGTGACGGTGGCCCGCCAGCTGCAGCTGGTGTGGGGGGTCAACCCGCTGCTGATCCAGGACGAATCCAGCAGCAGCCGTACCTTCAGCGTCGCCATGGCCACGGCCCAGCAGCTGGGCCTGCTGGGCGCCGGTGACCTCGTGGTCCAGACCGCCGGCACCCTGGAGGGGGTGAGCGGCTCCACCGACCTGGTCAAGGTGGGCATCGTCTCCGCCGTCATGGGCCGCGGTGTCGGCATCGGCAGCGGCACCGTCAGCGGCAAGGTGCGGCTGGCCAGTTCGCCCGAGGACGCGGCCCGTCTGGAGGCCGGCGAGATCCTGGTGGTGCGCGAGACCAGCGCCGCCTACCTGGAGGCGATCCGCAAGGCCCGCGGGGTGATCGCCGAGGAGGAGGGCCGCCAGAGCCACGCCGCTGTGATCGCCGAGCGTCTGGGCGTGCCGGTGATCGTCGGTGTGGTCAACGCCACCCTCGAACTGCGCATGGGCGAGGTGGTCACCCTCGAGATCCAGGAGGGGGTGGTGCACCGGGGTCCCCGCAGTTCCCACCCTTCGGCGGTGCCCTCGTTCCTCTAGAACCGAAGCCCCTCCGGCTGCGCCGCCATGGCCTCCAAGCTGCCCCTGAGCGAGACGGTGTCCATGGCGCTGCTGACGCTGCGCTCCAACCGTCTGCGCAGCCTGCTCACCATGCTCGGCATCGTGATCGGCAACGCCTCGGTCATCACCCTGGTGGGGGTCGGCCGCGGGGCCCAGAACCTGGCCGAGAGCCAACTCAGCACCCTGGGCGCCAACGTGCTGTTCGTGGTACCCGGCAACAACGACACCCGGCGCCAGGGGATCGAGACCCCCCGCACCCTTGTGCTGGAGGACGCCAAGGCGATCGCCGAGCAGGTGCCGAGCGTGAGCCGCGTCGCGCCGCAGATCACCCTGAATGAAGTGGCCCAGGCCGGGGGGTTCAGCTCCACGATCTCGGTCTCGGGGGTGACGCCGGAATTTCTGCCGGTCCGCAGTTTCGAGGTGGCCCGCGGCCGCTTCATCGACCAACGCGATGTGCAGGGCGCCCGCAACGTGGTGGTGATCGGGCCCGACCTGCAGGAGAAGCTGATGCCCGCCGGGGAGGCCCTGGGCCGCCAGCTGCGCATCCGTGACAAGTCCTTCGAGGTGATCGGCATCCTGGAGCCAAAGGGGGCGGTGTTCGGCTCCAACCAGGACGAAAACGCCTACATCCCCCTCACCACGATGGTGAGTCAGCTGAGCGGCAGGGATCCCACCTTCGGCATCAGCCTCACCTTCATCAGCGTGGAGGCGAAGGATGAAGCCAGCACCGGGGCGGCCGCCTTCCAGATCACCAACCTGCTGCGTCAGCGGCACCGCATCCTGCGGGAGGACGACTTCGCCGTGCGCTCCCAGAAGGATGCCCTCACGATCGTCGGCACGATCACGGGCGGTCTCACCCTGATGCTCGGCGCCATCGGCGCCGTGTCCCTGCTGGTGGGCGGGATCGGCATCATGAACATCATGCTGGTCTCGGTGAGTGAGCGCACCGAGGAGATCGGCCTGCGCAAGGCCCTTGGTGCCCGCAGCAGCGACGTGCTGCTCCAGTTCCTGGTGGAATCCCTGGTGCTGGCCAGCCTCGGCGGGGTGATCGGCAGTGCCCTGGGCCTGGGCACCGTGGCCCTGGTGGCGGCGTTCACCCCCCTGCCGGCGACGATCGAGGCCGGCACGGTGCTGCTGACGGTGGGGCTGTCCGGTTCGATCGGCCTGTTCTTCGGGGTCGTGCCGGCGCGACGGGCCGCCCGGCTGGATCCGATCGCGGCCCTCAGGAGTCTCTGAAGGGTCTGGGGGCCGACGGGGCCGGCCGTAGCCCCGCCGTCCCCAGGAGAGAACAGAAGAAAAGATTAAGACTGGCAATCCGTCGCCTTCGTCACCGAATCCCCACAGCCGCAATGGCTTGATGGTAGTGACGTCGCCACATGAAGGTGTTGGATCAACTGGCCAGGACGGAACAGGTGGATTGCGGCTACCGGAACGGCTCCGACCGCATGGTCATCCTGCGCTGCATCGGGCCGGAGCAGTTCTTCCTCGAACGGGTCGTCTTTCCTTTCGAACTCCTGACCTTTCAGTGTCCGGACCGGAGCGAGGTGGAGATCTGGACGCATGGCCTGGGTGGTCCGGAGCTGCTCGAATCGATCGAGGCCCGCGAACTGATCATGGAATCGGCCCCGGTGCCGGAGGCCGCCGCCGGCGGCATCGAGCTCAACCCCTGGCTCCAGGCCAGCTGAGCCATCCGCTTTCAGGGTGTCAGGCTCCCGAAGCAGGGCCCCGCGCTCTTAAGGTTGTTCGAAAGCTTCACAACCATGAATCAGCGCTGGCGTGTCCTTGCCCTCTGGCTGTTGCCGGTCGCTGTGGCCCTGTTCCTGGGTTGGCAGCTGCTGAGTTCCGGCGGGCGTCTGGCCCCCGCCGGTGGCGGCGGTGACACCACGGCGCCCCGCAATGCGGCGGTGGCCCGGATGAGCTACGGCCGATTCCTCGATTACGTGGAAGCCGGACGCGTGACCGCGGTCGACATCTTTGACGGGGGCCGCACCGCCGTCATCGAGGCGGTGGATCCCGACCTCGATAACCGCGTCCAGCGTCTTCGGGTCGATCTGCCTGGCGTGGCGCCGGAGCTGATCAACAAGCTCAAGGATCAGGGCATCAGCTTCGATGTCCATCCGCCCAAGTCGACCCCTCCGGCCCTCGGCCTGCTGGGCAACCTGCTCTTCCCGCTGCTGCTGATCGGTTCGCTGATCTTCCTGGCCCGGCGCTCCTCCGGCATGCCAGGCGGCCCCGGTCAGGCGATGCAGTTCGGCAAGTCGAAGGCCCGCTTCGCCATGGAGGCCGAAACCGGCGTCAAGTTCGATGACGTGGCCGGGGTGGAGGAGGCCAAGCAGGATCTGCAGGAGGTGGTGACCTTCCTCAAGACCCCCGAACGCTTCACCTCAGTGGGGGCCAAGATTCCCCGCGGCGTGCTGCTGGTGGGCCCCCCAGGCACCGGCAAGACCCTGCTGGCCAAGGCCATCGCCGGTGAGGCCGGTGTGCCCTTCTTCTCCCTCTCCGGTTCGGAGTTCGTTGAGATGTTCGTGGGGGTCGGAGCCAGCCGCGTGCGCGACCTGTTCAAGCGGGCCAAGGAGAACAGCCCCTGCCTCATCTTCATCGACGAGATCGACGCCGTCGGCCGCCAGCGCGGCGCCGGCATCGGCGGCGGCAACGACGAGCGGGAGCAGACCCTCAACCAGCTGCTCACCGAGATGGACGGCTTCGAGGGCAACAGCGGCATCATCATCATCGCCGCCACCAACCGCCCCGACGTGCTGGACTCGGCCCTGATGCGGCCAGGCCGTTTCGATCGCCAGGTGCAGGTGGACGCCCCCGACATCAAGGGACGGCTCTCGATCCTCAAGGTGCACAGCCGCAACAAGAAGCTGGCCGACGACGTCTCCCTCGAGATGATCGCCCGTCGCACCCCCGGCTTCACCGGTGCCGACCTCGCCAACCTGCTCAACGAGGCGGCGATCCTCACGGCCCGCCGGCGCAAGGAGGCCACCGGCCTGGCCGAGATCGACGACGCCGTCGACCGGATCATCGCCGGCATGGAGGGCAAGCCCCTCACCGATGGCCGCAGCAAGCGCCTGATCGCTTATCACGAAGTGGGCCACGCCCTGGTTGGCACCCTGGTGAAGCAGCACGATCCGGTGCAGAAGGTCACCCTGATCCCCCGGGGTCAGGCCCAGGGCCTCACCTGGTTCGCCCCCGACGAGGAACAGATGCTCGTCAGCCGTGCCCAGCTGCGGGCCCGGATCATGGGCGCCCTCGGCGGGCGGGCCGCCGAGGATGTGGTCTTCGGCCACGCCGAGGTGACCACCGGTGCCGGCGGCGACATCCAGCAGGTGGCCTCGATGGCCCGCCAGATGGTGACGCGCTTCGGCATGAGCGACCTGGGTCCGATGTCGCTGGAAGCCGGCAATCAGGAGGTGTTCCTGGGCCGCGACCTGATGACCCGCAGCGATGTCTCCGATGCCATCGCCCACAAGATTGATGAGGCCGTCCGGCAGATCGTCCAGAGCTGCTACGCCGACACCGTCAAGCTGGTGGCCGACCACCGCGCCTGCATGGACAGGCTGGTGGAACTGCTGATCGAGAAGGAAAGCCTCGATGGCGATGAGTTCAGGCTGATCGTCTCCGAGTTCGCCTCGATTCCTGACAAGGATCGCTTTTCCCCCCTGCTCACGGCCGCCGACCTTGCCGTCAGCCCCCATCAGGGTGGCGCGGTGGCCGAGGCCAGCGAGGCAACCTGAGGCTTCGGCTCCTCCCCATGAAAAAAGGCCTGCTTCGGCAGGCCCTTTTTTTGTGCCTGTCTGGGACGTTCCGTCTCTCGGGCGGCTCAGACGGGGCGAACGGGCCGCTTCTCGATCACCTTGTCGATCAGGCCATAGGCCATCGCTTCGGCCGGGGACATGAAGAAATCCCGGTCGGTGTCGATCTGGATCCGCTCGAGATCCTGACCGGTGCGGCTGGCCAGTTCGCGGTTGAGCTTGTCCTTGAGATAAAGGATCTCATCCGCCTGGATGCGGATGTCGCTGGCCTGACCCCGGGCCCCGCCGAGGGGCTGGTGGATCATGATCCGGGAGTGGCTGAGGCTGCTGCGTTTGCCCTTGGCACCGGCGCAGAGCAGAAAGGCGCCCATGCTGGCCGCCAGACCGACGCAGACCGTCTGCACGTCGGGTTTGATGTGCTGCATCGTGTCAAAGATGCCGAGGCCGTCATAAACGGAACCCCCCGGAGAATTGACATAGAGGAAGATATCCTTCTCAGGATCTTCGGCCTCCAGAAACAGCAACTGGGCCACCACGCGGTTGGCGGACTCTGCCGTCACCGGTTCGCCGAGGAAGATGATCCTCTCGCGCAGCAGGCGGGAATAGATGTCGAAGGCTCTTTCACCGCGACCCGACTCCTCGATGACGATCGGGATCATGGGCTCCAGACAGGCGATTGAAACGATCCTACCCAGCCGCCGATCGGGTCGAGTGCCTGCAGCGCTAAGGTCGCAGCAACGAAGAATCCAACCGCGTGAGCGCTGCTCTCACCGTCGCCGACAGCAAGCGTGCCTTCCATGGCGCCTTCCCCCATGTCATCGGTCCCCTCTACCGGCGCATGGTCGACGAATTGCTGGTGGAGCTCCACCTGCTGAGCCGTCAGAAGGGTTTCCAGAGTGATCCCCTGTTCGCCGTGGGACTCGTCCAGGTCTTCGACGGCTTTGCTCGCGGCTACCGTCCGGAGGCCCAGAAAGGCCCCCTGTTCGAGGCCCTGTGCGCCTCCTCCGGCTTCGACGGCCCCGAGCTGCGCCGCCAGAGCAACGATGCCCTGGCCGCCATGGGGCGCCACAGCCAGGCCGAGGTGCGCCAGTGGATTGAACGCCAGGGGGAGGGGGCGCCGCCGCCGGTGGCCACCGCCCTCGCCGGTATCCGCCGGCCGGACTTCCACTACTCACGCCTGATGGCCGTCGGCCTGCTGGCCCTGCTGGAGCAAGCCCTCGCCGACGACGCCATGGAGCCCCAGGCCCTGCGGCAGCTGGCCCACGAGATCGGCGCCTCCATGGGCCTGCTGCGGGACCGGCTCGACAAGGACCTCGCTCTCTACGCCAGCAATCTGGAGAAGATGTCCATGGCTGTCGAGCTGATGGAGGAGACCGTGGCCGCCGAGCGGCGGCGGCGCGAGCGTCAGGCCGTCAGCGGCTCACCTGAAGGCGTCCCTTCAGCCAGCTGAGGCCGGCGCCGCCGCTGGCCGATTCACCGGGAACGGACTCCATCCACAGCTGGTCGGCACGGCGCACCAGCTCCGGCAGCGGTTCCGGCAGCAGGCCCAGCTGGTCGAGTCCCCGGGGGCGGACCCGCAGCCAGAGCTCGCCGCTGGCCGGGGCACTCGCTCCTGCGGTGGCCATGGGCTGCCAGCGGCCGGGCACCGGACCCAGGAACAGCAGCAACTGGGGCGAGGGCCCGGCCTCGCCGATCCAGCGCCAGCCCCCCAGCACCACGCCGTCCTGCCGGCTCCAGGTGGCGGTCAGCGCCTTGGAGGTCGTCGAGGAGCCCGAGCCATCCTCCAGCCCCTGGGCCTGCAGGGCCTTGGCCAGGCCCTCCAGCAGCTGCCGCCAGCCCTGCCGGTCGGGCCCCACCGCCACCTGCAGCTCGAGCGAGGCCTGGAAGGGACCGGTGGCCTGGGGCTGGAGCCTCAGGCGGAACGGGGAACGGCGCAGCAGGGCGAGCCCCTTGGTGTCAATGCCGTAGCGGGCCGCCAGGGGATCGCGGATCAGCTGGCGGGCCAGGAGCCCGCGGAACAGCTGCTCAAGGGAGGAGCCCTGGAGTTCCAGCAGCAGGTCGCCGGGCAGGGGCGGCCTTGAAGAGGGCGGCAGGTCCGGGGTTCTCTGACTGCCCGCCGGGCCGGTGGCGGCGGGACGGTCGGAGGCTTCGCCGCGCCAGCGAACCGCAGAGGCCTCGAGCGACAGGGACAGGCAGCCCTCCTGATAGGCCTCCAGCAGGGGGGCCAGGGGTCCCACCAGCGCCCCGAGCCCAGAGGCGTTCCAGAACACCCCCTGGCCGGTCTCCAGGCGGGGCAGGCAGGCGCTGAACAGCCCGCGGCCGGCCCGCTGGTCCGGCCGCAGCTGGTCCTGCAACAGGCGCCGGGAGAGGGGATCGGGGGCCACCACCAGCAGATTGCCCACCCGCAGGCCATCGGACGGCAGGGGCCTCTGGGCTCCGGCAGCGGCGTTCTCCTGCACCACCAGATAGGCGCCGCCATCGGTGTGGGGTCCCCAGAACTGCCACCAGGTGCGGCGCTGTTCGCGCCACAGGCGGGCGGCCTGGGCCTCGCCGAGGCGTTCGCGCCAGAGGGCCGGGAC
>NZ_JAYGIA010000041.1:0-16163 GCF_034931165.1 Synechococcus sp. BA-124 BA4
GCCGGGGAGGCGGCGGCGCTGGAGGCCCGCTGGCGGCTGCTGGGCGAGCTGGCTGGGGTGCTGGGCCTGGAGGCGGAGACGGCCACCGAGCCCGCGGCTGGGGCGGCCGATGGGGCGGCGATCCAGGAACGGATCGAAGCGCGACGGGCCGCCAAGGCAGCGAAGGATTTCGCCACCGCCGACCGGATCCGCAGCGAACTGGCCGCCGAGGGCATCGAGCTGATCGACCGGCCGGGCGGTGTGACCGACTGGGTGCGGGGCTGTGGCGTTGGGATCAATCCCCGGCATCCCTGAACGGGTCCAGCAGCGGCTGCAGCAGGTGTTCGACAGCCAGGGCCACCTGGAGGCCGTGTGGCTGTTCGGCTCCCGGGCGATGGGACGTCACCGCGAAGGATCCGACATTGACCTCTGCCTGGAGGGGCGCGAGCTCAGCCATCGGGACCGGCTGCGGCTGATGGCGGCGATCGATGAGCTGCTGCTGCCCTGGCAGGTGGATGTGGCCTTGCGCCGGGAGATTTCCCAGGAACTGGAAGCCCATCTGCAGCGCGTGGGTCGCTGCATCTGGGTGCGGAGCTGAGGCGCCTACCGGAGCCGCTCGAGCAGGTCCTGAATGGGCAGCACGCTGCGCCCTGGCACGGCTGGATCGGCGGCGCAGTTGAGCACCTGCCAGTCGAGGCCGGCGGAGCGGCCCGCCAGTTCCAGCATCAGCCAGGCGCCGCCGTGGGGGCGGATTTCGATCACCGGGGTGCCGTCCGGGGCGAGCAGGGCATTGGCCAGGCCGGCCCCATGGATGCCGAGGAAGCCCCGGGCCCGGCTGATCAGGCCATGGAGGGCGCGGATGTCAAAGTGGCCTGGGTCGAGGATCAGCACGCCATGGTTGCTGAGCTGCTCGAGCAGTTCGGCGTGGTTGCTGAAGTCACGGCCATGGGGAACTTCGGTGGGGGCCGCCAGATTGCGGCTGAAGTAGATCCAGTGATCCTGCAGCGCGAAGGGAGGCGTGGGCTGATGCAGGTCCCGGCGCAGCAGGTCCACCCCGTCGCGGTAGTCCTCGATGGCGAAGGTCCAGGTGCGCTGGTGGTGGGGATGGAAGCCGCTGCCCCCGTTGCAGGCCACCGGCTGGAGCACGAGCCGCTCGACGCTGAAGGAGGCCGGCAGTTCGTCCCGGAACTGCACAGCGCCGGGCCAGAGCAGGCGACGCAGGTGGGCGAGGTTGGCGAAGCGTTCGCGGCAGGCCAGCAGATTCAACGGCCCCAGCTCGCTGGAAAGCCGGCGGATGGCCGCCAGCTGGGGGAGGGTGTCGTGAAAGAAGTGGCCCAGGTTGCGATGGCCGACGATGTCGTTGAGAACGCACCAGGTGCCCTCCAGCCGCAGGGGTGCGGGCTCCGGATCGGGCAGGGGGCGGAGGCTGAGGCTGTCGCCATCGCGCTGCAGCTGGTAGCCGGCGAGCTGCTGGATCCAGGGGGCCTCGGGCCAGCCGGCGGGGAGGTACTGGAGGCAGTCGCTGAACCATTCCCCGTCGGCGATGGCGCCGATGGGCAGCACCACGGCGTTGCTGACCAGCCGGTGGCCGAGCCGGTAGGTGTGGAGGGGTTCCGGCCAGGGGAAGGGGGCAGGAGCCGGGGGCGGCGCAAAGAAGCCCAGCGGGATGGGGGCAGCGGCCTGCACCAGCTGCTGGCGGGTGGCGTGGATCCAGTCGTGCTGCGCCGGATGGAACTGCAGCAGACGGTCGATCAGCGGCAGGGCCTGAGCGGCCAGATGGGGATCGGATCGGCCCTGGTCCTTGATCCAGAGCGCGCCATAGCGGCAGAACTGTTCCTCGAACACGGCGACCCAGTCGGGCTCCTCGGGGCTGGTGTCTTGCAGCCAGCGGTAGAGCCGGGCGCCATCGAGGGCGAGGGCGATCGCCTCGTAGCGCTGCTCCTCGGGCAGGGCCAGCATGCGCTGGTGGCCGGCGGCACCAAGCTGGCGCAAGCGGTCGCGTTCGGCCGGTTCGAGCACGGCCAGGGATGACAGCTGCCGGCAGGCCGCCGCGAGCTGGCGGGCGTCACCCATGGCTTCGGTGCAGCACGGCAAACTCTGGCACCCGTGCGTCGCCGCCATGATGGGCCGATCCTGATCGATGGGGCGGGGGGGCCCGAAGCCTCTGGATGGCACACACCCCTTTGCCAGCCGAAACACCCAGGGGTCGGGCCGCCTGTCTGGATCTGGCCAGGGAATGCCTGCGGCGCCAGGGCCTGGCCAGGGTGGCGGAACTGGTATGGGACGGGGTGAACGCCTCCGAGGCCAGCCTGGAGGCCGACGAGCAGGAGTTGCTCAGGGAACTGGGCCTGGCCTGCCACCAGCAGATGCTGGCGGTGGTCGAGGGCGATCCGGCCCAGGCCATCGCGCTGGCCTGCTGGGGCGCACGGCTGTTCGGCCACCTGCTGGATCAGGGCTCCCCCCAGGCGGAGTGGGTGGCGATTCACCATGAGCAGTTCTGCCGCTACGGATCCATCTGGATCCATCGGCAACTGACCAGCTGCGACGACGACACCCCCGCCCTGCAACGGCAGGAGCTGGGCGCCACGGCCCTGAAGATGCTCGAGACGCTGGGGGGCTATCACGATCCCCTGCCGGACTGGGTGCCGGTGTACCGGGAGGCGTTTCTGGCGATACCCGGTACCAGCGCCGGAGCCCCGCCCTGGCCCGCGGCGGACAGCCTGATCACGATCGTGGGGAACTGCCAGAGCCACCCGATCTTTCTGGGGCTGGAGCGGGCCCTGCCGTCCCATCGCTTCCACTACTGCGCGCCGGTGCACATGGCCACGGCGGAGGATGTGGCGGAGCTGCACCGGGTGCTGGGTGACACGCAGGTGCTGGTGATGCACCGCGTCACACCGGGCTATCGCGACGGCATCGGCCTGGATGGGGCCACCCTGCAGGCCCTGCTGCCGAAAGGGGCTGGCGCCGTGGTGCTGCCGAATCTGCACTACGAGGGCTACCACCCCACGATCGGCTACGCCCACGACGACCGGGGCGAACTGCCCGGCCTGGCCAGCGAATCTCCCCTGGGCGACTATCACGACTTCCTGGCGATGGCGGCCGCCGAGCGCGGCCTGGAGGCCGAGGAGATCCTGGCGCTGGCCTGCACCCCGGAGATGGAGGAGCTGCTGCAGGCCTGGCACCGGCGCTCGCTGCAGGAGCTGGCGCGACGGGAACAGGAGTGCGACCTGCGGATCTCCCCCTGGCTGGAGGCGAACCACAACGGGGAAGGCCATCCGATGGCGCTGTTCCACACGTTCAACCACCCCAGCAACCAGGTGCTGGAAAAGCTGCTGGAGGATCTGCTGGAAGATCTGGTCGGGCGGCTGGGGCAGGAGCCAGGCGGGGAACGGCCTGGCCTGGGCAGCCCGGTGGAGCAACTGGGCCGGCAGCGGCACGCCATCCTGCCCTGGACGCGCCAGGCGCTCGCCCTGCCGGCGTGGGCGGCCGCCGAGGGGCGGCGCGACTGGGAGAACAGCTGGACGCTGGAGGAGCAGCTGGGCGCCTCGATCGCCTTCTACCGGCGGCATCGCTGGCTGGTGGCCTGCAACCGCCAGCAGGAGAAGTACGGGCTGGCGGAGCGGCTCCTGGCGCTGGCGACGGGTTGAGCGGCAACGAACGCATGGCATCCGCGGCGCTCTCCTTCAGACTGCAGTTGGTAGATCTTCGCGGCAATTGAGCAGGCTTTCCAAGCCTTCACATATTTGAATGGCAGTACTAGACTTATCCCAAAGACAATCCATCAACTAGATGATATGACGTGGCACTACATGAAAGCAATTCGCAGCTTACGGCGAACCTGAACGCCAGATCCCCACGATCCATACTGCCTCACATCGAAACATCTTACTGAATGCGCAAAAGAAGTAGATGCCTAGCAGGCTTGCCAGAGAGCACCCCAGAGAGCACCAAGGAGACTATGATTTTGAAGCTTACACACATTTGAGGTGTCTCCGATAAACCAAAAGAAAGTCGCAGAATGCACCTCACGGAAGCCACGCATTCGCAGCTTTAGACATAACGGGATATACTCGATAGCTTGTCATCATGTTTTTCAAAGATAGCACGATACTCTGGCGATGCCTGTGTCTCCCAACGCTTGACCGTAGATGAGATACTATTGCTGGTCATATGCTGCAAGTCTGATTCGCTTCGTGGCTGGATTGCGGAAACAGTTTCTGCAATAAGATCCGCACTAGACTCGATTCCCAAGAATCGAGCAATGGAATCAATAACAACCGACGGACTTTTGACAAGATCTTCATAGAAGACAAGGCAGCTCTCCAAGTTCGAAGATATGACCTGCAACTGACGTGCAAAAGCACAAATAATGCGAAATAGCATTTCATCATCACCAACATCATTAAAACTGCGATATCCGCGCTTTGCGTTGAAACCTTTAACTGACAGAAAGATATCCCTAGGATCCCTCTGAAGAAGGATTGGCCTTAACTGGCCATTTGGTAAAAAACCCACGCTTGCCTGAAGAAGATCAACACCAATAAACTTCTCCGCAATTAATGAAGTCCCAGTCTCGGCAAGCTGCTTTGCAAAGGCACTGAAGTGAGGAAAGAACTCAACGAATGGAGATGAACCTACAGAGATTAAGTGAGAGTTAAAGAAGGCATTCTTAGCCAATACGTCGCCAACAGAAAGTGCCGAGTCATGAATAGAACTTAACCCTCCTAAACCAGCTAAATGGCTAAGGAGAGCCATTTGGCATGTTCGATCTTCATACGGAGCTCCACCATGTACTGAGCAACCTAGCGCCTTCAGCGCCTTCATGAAAACCGTTGAGCCACTTCTGCCATAAGAGACGAGCGGAACAATTGAAACGCCGTGAAGATCAAGCATTGTAGGAATCAGAATGCAGAATAGGTGTCACCATTTCAGATGCAGAGTTGATTGTCTTAGCTCGTGTTCCAGTGCATCGAAAAGAGTTGAATAACTGTCCAAGCAAAATCAGAGAAGGATGACAGCGTGTATCGACCAGCGCGGCAGACGTTCATCAAACAAACCAAGCTAAATGATGCAATAGAGCGTGCAGGAGATGAGGCTATCATACTATGAAATGCACTATGAAGCAGCAAGACCATAAAGCAAACCTCCCATACGCCGGATGGCATCAAACCAACTCACTTGCACTGCGCCGCTGATTCGATGCGGAAACAAAGTATTCCCTATATTCCACTAGCCATAGTCGTAAAACAGAGCCGAGACTGCCTGAAGTCTCCTAGGAGTGGCATTCCCCATCGTAAGGAGCTTGCGAATCTCAGAAACTGTTTCGTGGGCTGGACTATAGCCAGAGTTCAGATGAGGTAGTGCTTCCTCACTAAATTGGTTTGCACATGACTCTGGAATGGCCACACCAGCATTGCGATAAAAGTGCTCAAGACGAGTAAAGCCTTCTCTGGGGTGACGAAGAAACGAAGCCGCAGGAGCAACAATCCAACGGCTTGATCTATCGTCGGCGAAAGACCATTCGGCCAGCTCAATAGAAGCGTCTATGGCATGACGCACAAGTTGAATGCTTGCCGAAGTATCAAGGTCAAGACCAGAATCCAGCTGCTTAAGCCTGATCTGCTCTACCTGCCGAGCGACTCCATTCGGATCAGCCAAGAGACAAACAGTACCTGCCTGCTCAACAAGCGTTTTCCAGTAAAGAGGTGGGTAACGATAACCAATCAAAAAATAGTGCTTAGTACTCCTTATCATCTCGTCAATCCACTCTCTTGGCTCCACATCATCCAACTGCTGGGCAGGTGGATCCACACAGGCATGGCCATTCACCATAGCCAATCGCTCAATGAAACTAAAAAAGACTGAGTCGATGCCCATAGGAGCAGCCACAGTGATATGAATCATGCTGCTTCTCCGATCGAGAGAGCTTTGAAGTAACTCTCCAGCGCCCGCTTCGGACTGAGCCGGCTGGCAGTCTGATGCGCAGCATGAGCCATCTCCAGATACTTATCCTGTTCCATCTCCAGAAATAATGCCATTTTTGCCGCAAGATCAGCAGCATCTCTGGCCACGAAGTTATAGCCATCGACGCCGTGCTGTACGCGCTCCGCCAGCCCCCCGATGAAGGCCGCAATCACCGGCTTGTAGCAGGCAAAGGCCTCGGTCACCACCAGCCCGAAAACCTCCGGCCAGGTGGAAGGGACTACCACCACATCAATGCCGGCCATGCGCCGGATGAGTTCATCGTGCGTGTAGCCTCCCAACTCCACCACCTCCCCATGCTCCCAGGCGTGGCTGTCGCTGATCAGCCCTTCCACCTTGCGCTGATACTCACCGGAGGCGAAGTTCTTATTACCGCCATTGATGACGATCTGAAAGGGCCTGAGGGGCTGGCTGCGGTTGAGAAGATCACCGGCCTTCAGCAGCACGTGGATTCCTTTGTTGTCGACGAACTGACCGAAGAAACCGAAACGGATGGCCTTCAACCTCGTGGGCTCCGGCTCGGGCGCCGGGTAGCGATCCAGATCAATGGGATGGTTGATCACGTGGACACGCTGTGGATCAACGCCCATCTCCTTCACCAGCACGCCGCCGAGATGCCTGGCAGGGACGATGTAGCTGTCGGCCATCTCCAGCAGATCCACGTTGTATTTGTGTCGGGCCATGAACGTATCAGCGGTGATGTGGGGAAAGCACATGGCGCAGAGCTCCGGCTCGGCCTTGCTGCACAGTCCACCGTTCGTCTTCTTCACCATCTGGCCATCAGCCAGGCAGGCGAACAGCATTTCATGCAATCCCACGCTGATGTGCACCTCTGGCAAGGCAAAACGCAACAGCCCCAGCAGATCAATGCCGATGTGCATGTAATGCGAAAGAAACACCGAGCGGGGCTCAAGCCTGCGCAAGAACAGGGTGAGATCCTTGATCGCCCGTGAATCGACGCAATTATGCCAGAAGTAGTCGTACTCGCCGGTGAAAAAATAGTATTCGTCTTCTGCTCCGGGCACCTTGCGCAGATAGGCCGAAGCCTTGGTGCGCAGGCTTGTCTGAGGCGATGTGGCGCCGATGAAGCACACACGCAGATTGGAATACTTGCGCAGGTTCAAAAACAGATCATAGGCGCACTGCTGTGCACCGCCATGCACCACCTTGGGATGGAACAGGCTCAGAATCACCAGGTCGTACTGGCTCATAGGGAATACTCCACGGGCAGATCCATGGCTTCCAGCTCTCGCCGCCACTTCAGGGAAAACAGCAGCCGATTCACATGGCTGGTCGTCCCGCTCAGGTGATAAGGGGCAACGGAGCCCGTGCCCTCTGCGTGATAGAACTTGATGTCATCCCATACCCGCACAGAAATACCCTCCTGGCGAGCCCTCAGGCAAAGATCGAAATCCTCGAAATGGGCATAGATGATCTCTTCACTGAAACCACCCAGGTGATGAAACAATGGCGCACTCATGGCCATCAGCGAACCGGAACAGGCGATCACATCAGCCCGGGTTTGGTTACGGCCCACGGAAAAGCCATTGAACAGGGGAATGGCTCCAGCCTTTGCCGTTGTGAGTCGGGTGGCGGTGAGGCCCTCCTGCATCAGCGTACCGTCTGTGAAATACTGAAAGGCACTGTGGATGGCATTCGGTTCGCTCATGGCTCGCCGGATCAAATGGTGGTAGTCGGCCACCGAGTCGGCAAACAGATCATTGTTGTGGAACAGCAGGCATTCGCCTGTGGCATGCGCGGCACCGAGATTGCAGCCAGCCGAGAAGCCGAGATTCGTGGCCCGGTTGAGGATGCCGATCCGTAACCCGCTGCGGATATCGGCAAACCGATCGAGAATGTGGAACGTTTCCGAAAAGAGCTCGGGGGAGTTGTTCACCACGATCAGCTCCAAAGGCAAGCCACATTTCGCCAACTGCAGGATGGCCGGCTTAGCCGCCAGGAAGGAACCCAGCTGCACGAAAATCACCGACGCCACTGGTGGCCGTGCCAGCGGGGTGCGCGTCAGCCAGTGGACCTCCACATCGCTGCGCTCGGCGGCCACGTGCCGGGCGAACAATCCCGACGCTTCCATGACGGTCTGCGGGGTGAACAGCCTCAGGGAATCCGGCCAGCGGTTGCCACTGTCGATCGACACCCGAAACACGCCCAGTGCGGCTTCGAAAAAGCGCGGCGCACTGGTTTCTTCCGGTACCTCCGCCAGGCAGAGTTCCGCGGAGGTCGGACGTGCCTTGTCTTCGCCCTCTGGCTCCACGATCAACACCAACCGGCCGAGTTCCGACCAACGCCGGAAGCCGGAACAGTCAATCAGAGTGGCAAAGCCATGCCGCTGGTGCTCCGGCAGAGCCAGGGCCTGGCACACGTCAGGCCGGTGATAGAACGTACCCGATCCGACGGCATGGGCACCAGGCATGAGCGGATCGCTCAGCCGGAACAGGCTGCCGCTGGGGAAGGCTTCCCGACACCAGCCGATCAACAGCAGCAGGGAACCGCAGCGCAGGCTGCGATCGAGATGCACATCCACGGGGGCGCCCGTGTCACACGCCTGGGCCGTGATCGCATCAAGACGGCCGAGGGGAACGTTGCCATCCACCGTGGTGCGACTGGCCTCGATCGAGGCCCAGGTGAAATCAGGCTGGAGGCCCTTGGCCTCGCGGAAGCACAGGTAAGCCTCTTCCGCCTGTCCCAGGGCCTTGTGGATCAACCCAAGCTCAAAGGGGATCCAGGGGTTGCTGGCCTGGTCCCGATACGGGCGCAGAATCTCAAGCGCCTCTTCCGTTCGCCCGCTCTGCCGGTGGGCGTGGGCTCGGATGAACGCCAGCATCGGGTCCGACGATTCCTCCGTTGTGGCGGCCAGCCAGCGATTCGTCAGCTCGATGGCCTCGCCGAAACGCTCCCCATCCACCAGCTGCTTGGCCCGCCGGAACAGGGCCTCGGAACTCAGTTGCTCGATGCCGGGCTCAACAAAGCCACCCGTGGGCGGGAGCTGGGAGGAAGGGTCAGGGTCAGGGTCGGCACTCGGTGGGGATGGCTTTCCAGCGATGTCAGTGTCGCCTTCCGAAGCTGGATCAGTGGGACGACCCGTAGCCCGATGACCTCCTGCATAGGCGGCCAGACGATCCCAGTCGCTCTGGGATTCCGGATTGTGCAGAAGCTTGATCTGCAGTGACTTCCGATCTAGAGAATGAACGGGCAAAGTCAAGCGCAATCCAATGGTGGACCGGATGGATGCCAAGAGAATATAACCCCCAAAGACCTCGCATCCCCGTGATGGGCATGGCAGCCTGATGAAGCTTTGATGAAATGTTCCGACCCCAGAACCGACTGGAAAGATGTGTCAATCAACACAGGATGATCAGGGCGGGTGATCTACCGCTTCGCTTCGATCACCAGCACACCAGGTAGATCCGATCCCAGCACGCCATGCTTCCAGCTGGCAATGTGATGCATCTGCACCGCAGCGAAGCCCGCGGCACGCAGTTGATCGAGAACGTCCCACCCAGGAATGCGGTAGACGAGAGAGCCGCCCACTGGCCGGATCGGATCTCCATGCCGCTCAGGGTCCCCAAGCAGCTCCGTCTGATGGGTCACCGGGTCGTATCGCGCTTTCAGGATCGAATCCAGCTGCCCGAAAGCCAATGGGCAGGTGGCCACCAGCCGCCCTCCTGGCCGCAGGACCCGGGCGATCTCTCGGAAGGCCAACTCCAGCTGAGGCACATGCTCGAACAGCTCGTTGCAAAGGACGACATCAAACCTGGATTCGGGGAAGGTCAGGGCGCAGAGGTCCTGGTGCAGAACCTCGCTGGTGGCCAGTTCCGCATCTTCCAGGAACTCGCTGCAGGTGAGCCTGGGGGCTCCAAGGTGTCGCCGCATCCACAGAGCAAAAGAACTCAACGCCTCCACTACATACACGTCCAGCTGCGCCAGGGCTTCCAAGGAGCCGCAAGTCGCCTCCAATACACGAAGCACCGCCCGATTCCGGCTCAGCAACCCGTTCGCCACCAAAGATTCGCGGTAGTTGGGCCCCTGAATCTGAAGGGCCTCCGGCGGGATATGTTCGCCCGTGAGGGGTTCAAGAAATCCCAGCATCTGGGTCACCGCAACAGACTCGTCCAGCAGTTTCCCCTGCTGAAGCAGCTCGGCCAGTTCCGGCTGAAACTCGCTGAAACTGCTGTACGTGCGATGAAGATCGTGCAGTGCGAGCACCCTCTCACTGGGCATCAGCTGCGGGCGGATTCCGACCTGCGCCAAGGCTGCTTCGCCAGTCATTGAGGCAGCCTAGGGAGAAGAGGCCATGGACGCCACCTCGCTGTGGCACGACCCTGCCCATGATCCACTCCGGTGGCTCCCGTCTCCCCGTTTCGGGGCGCCTTACCCCTCTGACTACCGCCAGGAGCGCCCCTACACCACAGCCCCTCTGCCGCCTGATGCCTGGCCTAACAAGCCAGCGTCTCAATGCGTCCCAGGGTGCCTGAGAGTCATGCCACCATGGCCCCACCGTCCTCGCGACCGCCGGCGGACAACGTGGCCGACTGGATCCAGGAGGAGGAAGCCGCCTATGCCAGGGCCGCTTTGCCGCCGCCCTCCACCTCTTCCGCCAGGCCCTGAGCCACGCCCCGGACGACGCCAACCTGCAGGCCGCCTCCGCCCGCTGCCTGCGCCAGCTCGGCGAGCACGCCGAAGCCCGGCGGATTCTGGAGGCCATCCTCCAGCGCCAGCCCGACCAGTTCGCCGCCGTGCTCGGCATGGCTGAGCTGCTGCGCAGCGGCGGCGAGCCGGCCGCTGCCATTCCCTTCTATCGCCGCGCTGTCGCGGACGATCATCAGCAGGCCCTGTTGCTGTCGGCCACCCTGCTCACCCTGGCTGCCGCCGGACGCGCCATTGCACCAGCCCATCTGCCGCCTGATGCCGGGGTTGGCCACCTGCGGATCGCAATAGCTTGAGAATGCTGTAGCGCGCGCTCACAAGGTGATCCTCGCACTTGACATCCACTCATCAACCTCACAAGGTTAACGGATCTGAATCACTCCGATGACGCAGAAGCCTATGCCTCGGAAGCTCGCCATCGTGATCTCCGGAGCCGTTTCGCTTGGGAGCTATGAGGCGGGTGTGATGTACGAGTTGCTGGAGGCCATCGCTCTGCACAACGAGTCTGTCGGTAGCGACCATCCAGACCGTGTGGAGATTGATGTCATCACAGGAGCCTCCGCAGGGGCCATGACCGCCGCCATCCTCAGCCAACAGTTGTATTTCGGTGGAACTAGATTGCGGCATCCCTACGAAGGCAATCCTCTGTTCGATGCCTGGGTGAAGAATGTATCCATCGATGAACTTCTAAAGGTGCACCCTGATGAGCATCGGTATTCCCTGCTGAGCTCTGCGGTCATCGATGATATCGGCAGCCAATCGATTCCCGATGAGCCAGGCCTTGCCCTGGATCCCCATCCGGCAGCAGCGAAGTCTCTGCAGGTTGGTTTTGCGATGTCCAATCTGAATGGCTACAAGCAGGAGATTCCTGGCTCGGGGAGCAACGAATCCTTTGCCTACTCCCGCTACAAGGATCAGTTCGTCTGCCGCCTGCAGCACGGGCAGGCCATCCAGCTCACCGAAATGGAGCCACAGATGAGGGGTCGAAAGGTGGTGTGGAAGCCCATGCACAACACTTGCAGCTGGGGAATCCTTCGGGAGATGGCCCTGTCTTCAGGAGCCTTTCCCTTTGCCTTCCGGGCCCGTCGCATCGTCCGTAGCGGTGGCTCAAAACAGAGCATGATGGCCACCAGGGACAGCAGCATCAAATCCACCTCCGGCGATAAACTCTATGGTGGTAATTATCTCTATACCGATGGTGGCGTTTTTGAAAACGAGCCCGTAGGGATGGCCGCCAATCTGACGGAAGTCCTTGATGCAGGGCATGCCGATGCCGATCGCAGCTACCTTTTCGTAGCCCCCGGCAAGCGCACGATTGATGCCGATCCATTCTTCAACAAGGAGGATGATCTGATCGCCATGGCTACTGGGCTCGTCAGTGCCATCTTTGGCCAATCACGCTTTCAACAATGGGTCACCGAAGGCCTCACCGGAAAGCTCCTCACCGTGACGGCCACCGAGGCCTCTCTGATCGGGGATACCTTTTCAGCATTTGCTGGCTTTCTGGAGTACGACTTCCGAGCTCACGACTACAACATGGGCCGGCGGAATGCCCGCCAGAAGCTACGCAATGGCAGCTTCGATCACCTGATTAACGATTTCATGTCCCTCGATGCAACGATGCCAGAGATCGATTGGCCAGTGGACAAGGAGCAAGGAGCAGACTCACCCCCAAGGCCTCTATCTCACCGGACACGTACCCGCGACCAAGAACTGATGCCGCAGGGCTATGGAGAGTATGAAACAGAGATCTGGAAAGACGTTCGTGAGAAGTATGCCGAGTTGGCTAAGCCAAGAATCTACGAAGACGCGCATGGACGCAGCACGCGCGATCACGGAGAGGAGCTTCGCCATCTCATGGTCCAGGTTGCTCCAGAACGCCGCGAGGAGATTGCCAATCAGTTATATGCACGTGTCGATTCACTGGTCGACTTCTTCAACAGCAAGTATCTAGATCCGATTGATGCGAAGCGGCGCTCTGGCTTCTTCAGGTGGCTGCTACGACAGACCATTGGCAAGCCCCTGACAAAGACCGCCTTGAAGCGGGCTGTTCGATCAGTCATCAAGCCCTATCTCCTTGAACCCCTGCCCTCCCAACAGCAGCCGTAAGCTCCAGACATCCGCCAACGCGTCACAGCCCGGATGGCATCAACGAGCGCACGGGCGTGATGGACATCGTCGTCGCTTTGCCGACGGCCGCAGTTGGCAACGTGCACGGCTCGAAGCGGAGAACTGAGCGAGACCGACCCTGTCCGCCCGGCCAGATCCCAGACCTGTACAGCCTGTACAGAACGCCGGATCCGCCCACAGAACCCACCGGCACCCATAGCCACGCCTAGGGCAGGCCGAACAGCCCAGGGGGCGTCCGCACTGAGTGTCGGTTGTCTACACGCAGACCAGGTGGCGCTGAACATCCGCAACCCAGAGGCCGATCGCCTCGATGAGATCGCCCTGCGTCGTGCAGCGCGACCGCGGAAGGACAACCGGACGCCCGAGGAAATCCTCGGCTACGACGACCTCGGACTAACGTCGTTCCTTCAATGAGGCCATCCAATCCGCCAAGTTCCCGCGGATGTCCGCTGCTTCCTTGCTCGAACTCTCCATCGTTCTCGAGGCCCGCTTTGGCGCCGATGGCCAAGGAGATCTGGATGTGTTTGTGGCCGCCGCAGAGATCGAAGCGGTCAGTTTCGACCGCGACCAGGCGGAACTCGCGCGCCTGGCCTTTCGTCGTTTCGGCAAGGGACGCCATCGAGCCGGGTTGAATCTGGGCGACCGTTTCTCCTACGCCCTGGCCAAATCCCTCGCTGCACCCCTTCTGTACAAGGACGATGACTTCATCCACACCGATCATGCACCGGCGATGGAAGCGGGCCGCTGAAGGGTGCTCGGCCTGCCAAGCCGCCAACACCATGCTCGGCTCGAAGCTGCGCCCCATCGCTGATGAATCCCTTGAGCTGAGCGCGATCCGACCCTGCCCCCCCCCGCAGAGCCCATCACTCCGTGAAAGCACGGATGCGCTCCACACTGGTACTGACGCACTATGCGTTGAACAGTTCGGACTTGGCGTCGCTACGGTCATGTCAGAGAACAAAGCGCCAGTTTCCGCGAGTCCCGCCGATCCGTTTCCATTGCTGGATCGAGTCGGTTATGCCTCCCTTGTCGGCGGTCTTCTTGTCGTCCTGATCACGTTCTTTACCTCCTACAGTCATGTCGATGTCTTTGGAGTCCACTTCAACGTCACCCAGCAAATCGGAATTCCTTTCCTCTTTGCCGCCTTGGCGGCGCTGGTTAGCGAAGTTAAACTGGCATCCAACGATCGATGCGCAGATCAGAGAGCGCGAGAGCGAGAAGCGCACGAAGCTGCTCGAGAATGAGGACAAACGACTCGCCGCTATCGAATCCAAGCTCGATGCGTTGTTGCTCAATGCTGAATGAGGCCTTGGCTTTGTTGATGGAAACGATCAAGACGTCTGAGCACTGAGATCAGTGCGCCACCACCAGCCGCCATTGGGGCGTCGTGCTCGTCACCGCTGATCGGAAACAGCTCCAGTGGCCAGCGACTTGCTCCAGCGAAGAGGCCTGCTCACCCACGCTGGCCCGGATGTCGCCAACATCGGCCGGCTGGATCCATCCGCCGAACCACCACCACAAGGCGGCCTTGGCAGCGTTCAGGACGCGGTGGGCAGGAGCTTGCCCAGTTGGGCCTCCACCCCGGCGCGATCGGCGGCGGCCAAAGCACCCAGCCACCCCGACACCAGCCGCTCGTCGAGGGTGAACAGCTTGAAGCGCACCAGGCAGGGCTGGGGCAGACCTGCGGCCTCCAGATCCTCCAGAGGCCAATCGAGGGGCCACGCGGATGGCCGCGCCGATGTGATCATCGCCAGCAGCAGAACGGGCTTGCGGCAAAGCTGCTGGCTGACGCTGATCCATCCCCGGGGCTTCAAGGCCATCGGGTCCTGTCCGCCCGGCCGGATCCCAGACCTGTACAGAATGCCGGATCCATCTGCCGACTCCACCCCACCGAACGCATCCCCACCAACCGCAACCCTGAGCTTTTACGCCTCCACCAGTTTCCAGAAGCCCCACCGCCCCCCGAAGCCCTCCTGCAGCCGCGCCACAAAGGCGGCATGGTCGGGGTGGCCCCCCCAGTCGTTGATCCGATCGGCCAGCCGGTCGCAGTGGCGCAGGTGTTCGGCGGCGTGGCGGTAGCGGCTGGAGCGCCCCATCGCCAGCGCCCCCCACACCATCGGCCGCAGCAGCAGCGTGGCCGCCAGCGGGTGGTCGGCGCTGAGCCGCTCGGCGGCGGCGCTGTGGATCGCGTAGGCCTCCCCGTCCCACGCCGTGGCCTGGGCCAGCACCAGGCGGGCGGCCCGGGGGAGCGCCCCCCAGCCCACCAGGAACTCCAGCGCCAGCAGGCGGTTCGGGTGCTGCTCGGCCACCCGCAGGGCCCGCTCCTCCGCCTCCCCGTCCTCGAAGGCCGCGAGGCGCCCCAGGAATGCGCGCAGGTGGGGGATCGACAGCGTGCGGCAGAACCACTGCCAGCGCATCTCCTGGGCCTCGGCCGGTCGCTCCAGGGCCTCCAGGGCGGCCATGCGGCTCTCCTGCCAGGGGCCATCGAGCCGGCCGGGGTGTTCCGGCTCGGCGCCATCGAGGATCTCCAGGGCCTCGGCGGCCCGGCCGTTGGCCAGCAGGACCCGGGACACGTCGGCGGCGATGGGGCGCCGGCGCAGCGCCGCGGCGCTGAACTGGCCCCGGTAGCCCTCCCCATCCCCCCGGACCTCGGCGATCTGCAGCAGCAGGTGGCTGCCGTCGCGGGCGCCCCCTTCGCGGCAGCTGTGCGCCAGCCGCTCCAGGCCGGCGTCACCCAGGGCCTCCTGCAGGGCGGGCACCAGCCCATCGAACTGGCCATGGTCGTTCTCCAGCAGCAGCTCGGCGGCGGCGTACCAGATCTGGCGGAAGGGTTCCGGCGGCATCGCCTGGGAGGCGCGGCTCGGCAGCAGGTTCTGGACGCTGGCCGACACCAGCTCCCGCAGCACCGCCGGGCTCAGCCCCTGGCGCACGAAGCCACCCTGGCGCTGCTCCCAGTCGCTGGCGCTGAAGTTGCCCAGCCGGCGCCGCAGGGGCAGGGGCAGCTGCTCCACCCGGGCCAGCCATTCCTCGGCCAGTTCGTTCCACACCCGCCGCAGCGGGGCGTCCTCCAGGGCATCGGAGGGGAGGCGGCCGTTGCGCTCGGGGTACTGGGCCAGCAGGGCCGCATCCACCAGGCTCAGGAACCAGGCACGGTCCACCTGCATGGCCCGCAGGCGGTTGAGCAGCTGCTGGCGCTGATCCACCTCCGAGGGGGGCAGGCTGCTGGGCAGCTCGCTCTGGCCGCCGGGGGCCGGGGCGGCCACCTTGCCGCGGCTCAGCCACCACCAGCCCACCGCCGTCCCGACGACCGCCGAGAGCACCAGGGCGATCAGCACCGGCCAGAAGCCCCCCTCCGCCTCCTCCTCCCGTTCCTCATGGCGGCGCCGCACGCTGTCGCTGACGGC